>CAKZMA010001116.1 GCA_937127375.1 uncultured Coleofasciculus sp.
TGCGGATCATCGCTGTATTTCTGACGTAAATTATTGAGTCTTTCCTTTAAGGGGGTATAATAATGATCCCACCAGGATGATTCAGGTATCACAAAATGACCGAGTTGGCGATACCCTGACGTTTCTATAAGCTGGAGATTATCTTCAATTGTTTTCATGTCGGGGTAATTGACTTGCCAAAACTCTTTTACCTCAGTTGGGGGATTTTGCTGTAAATAGCAGAGTTCGGAAACGACGAGATAGCCTCCCCTTTTGAGAAGTGTTTTCCAGGATTTTAGTCCGGTTTCAAACCCCATGATATAAATTGCCCCTTCTGACCACAATATGTCAAAGCTATGGGGGGCAAAGTCTAAGGAAAACATAGATTGATTGACGGGATTAATGTTATCAGAAACGCCCTCAGCTAGCGCCCGACGCTGCAATTCGTCTAAAGAGGGTTGATGAGTATCGACGGCTGTAATCTGTCCATTGGTTAGTTTGGCGAGTTCAATGGTTTGCATCCCTGGACCACAGCCGATGTCTAAAATTTTGGGTTGTGGGGGTACGTTGGTTAGTAGGGAAAAGGCGTGGCGAGTAGAAGCGTTGTCACCGGGGGCTTCTCTGGGTAGGTTTTGATGAATTTCAAGGAAAATGTTCATCGGGTATGGGGTGTAGGGTGTGGGAGATTTTGCATTAGGGAGGGCGAGTCGATAAAAGTAATCAGTTTCCGATTACCAAGAGTGCAGCGACTCGCCCCTACAATCGAATTTTTGATCCGATATAAGGATTCCCAGGTTTCGTGATTTCCCCGGTCAAGGGCGACCCGATAAAATTGAGTGGACACCGTTGTTAATTGGTGCCGTGCGGGTCGCCCCTACAGTCAATGGCAATCCGATAAAATTGAGATCCGATAAAATTGAGATGACTGGATTGGTGTTCTAGAAGTGTTTTATCCTTGGCTAGAGTCTACTTCTGTTTGTGTCTTAGTGTTGAACCTGCACCAATGGTACTAATCACCAGTAGCCCTAATCCTGTTGCTGGTTCGGGAACGGTAGCAGGTTCTGTAAGATCAACCAATTCGTACCTGAGATTATCAAAAGCAAATTCTTCGTATCCCTCGTTAAACGTTATCTCAGCACGCAAAAAAGGTGTGGTACTTTCGATACCAAAAAAACCACCCAAAAATTCAGGATCGGGTTGAGCCTCACCAGAAAACGTTCCCAGAAGGTTATAGGCATCATCAAATAATTTAACTGTAACAGCATTTGCCAAAACGTCTTCATCAATAGGAACATCCAGAGGAAACCCTTCGTATTCGCTTAAGGCAAAGCCAAATCCCAAGCGATTTTGGAGTTCGGGAAATATTAGCGACAGTTGTTTACCATCAAGCCCAAATGTAATGTTCGGTGAGGTAATGTTATTGGTATTGAGAACAGCCTCGCCGTCGTAGAGATGACCGAGATGGAAAACATCGTCGATGATAAAATGAGGTGGCATAGTATAGTAATGACCAAAAGACTGAATACCATCAGGATAATCAAGCAAGGTTTCCTGTCCGGAAAAATCATCGATTCCGATCAGGTTAAACGTTCCCGGAATCGGCTGAACAACGGTTCCTCCCCAGTCAAGAACAACGCCATCATCTCCGGGATCAGCGCGGAAAACACCACCAGAACCATCCGCTAGTTTCGCCGAGAATGCGATTTGACTGGCATCATTAAATCCTTTATTAGAGAAACCTAAACTGGTCACAGTAGAGCCAAAGAGTGGATCGCCAATAGCAATTACCTTATCTGCAACGGGATCAGCCCCGGTAAAAATTCCGTATTCCCCAGTATCGAGTTGAGCTCCAAACGCTACAGTGCCATTATTGTTGATAGCAGGAGCATCAAGTGATACAAAAGTCCCGTCACTTCTGAAGGTATGAACGGAAAAGGAACTAAATGCTCCGCTAGTATCGGCAATGGTTGTGAAGGAACCGTTGCTGCTGGTAAAGATACCTGCACTTCCATCATCTAGCAAAGCGTGGAAAGCCAGATTATCCCCATCGTTAAGTGAAAGGGCGCCAAAGGATTTGAATGAACCATTCGTGTCGGCTATGGGGGTAATTGAATTACTCGTGAAGATACCGCTGCCCCCACCATCTAATAATGACGCTCCAAAGGCTACAGTTCCCTGGTTATTCAGGTCAAATGTATCAAACAGAAACTTAAAGTAGACATTTTCATCAGCAATAGTTGTACGGTTCACACCATCGCTGATTACTAAGCTAAAATTCCCACCATGACTAAATGTTAATTCTTTGAATGCGACACTGCCCTTGTTGTTAATAGCGACATCTCCGAATAGGTCATCTCCTATACCATAGGAACTTGGATCGGTGGCGATATGAGTAGAGGTGCTACCATTGCTAGTTGAGAGAACCCATACAGGAGCACGAGGAGAACTTACTTGTTCCACGAAGGCGACAGTGTTGCTATCGTTTATATCCCTGACATCAAAACGCCCCATACTCTCGGTGATTGTCAGGGAGTAACCATCGCCTGTAAATATGACATCCCGGTCAACGTAAGTGTCAATCCGTGGAGCCAGAGGCAATTGGTCTAAGTCTAATGTAGCCTCAAATGCTACAGTTCCCTGATTATTTATTACGGAATTTCCTATCCACTTATAAGGACCGCTATCATCAAAGATGCGACTAAAGGTATAGGCGTTAGCGTTTCCCGTCGCTAATAAACTGAGGGTCATACCCATTGCTGTTGCCATGGATAAGCGATACATCGTTGGGTGTTTCATTGGGATACCTCAAAGCAAAACGTTAACTGTAGAAGTTGGAAAAGTACAAAGTTCGTATTTGATAAACCTTCTGTATTTTCTGGGTATTTCCCTGCTTTTAGGATTTCCTACCCTAGGTGCAGCAACAGGTTGATCATGTCTAGCTAGGGGAGGCGATGGGGCAATACCTGCGGTTAAGTTGCCTGTTTGACACAGGCTGGACATATTTAGATGAAGTCTAGTTACCTATTCTTTATTATTCTCCCAGCCGAGTTAAAAGGCTGTGAAGTTTTGATAAAGACTTGGCAATTGGATGAAGCTTGTGTGAAGATGGAGACCCCAGAGCGGTCAACAAAAGCTAACATTGGATATGTAGGTATTTAACAGTCTCGCACACCGTAGGGAAACGATAGATCCGCCTTGTAGCACAATTCATCGCAATTCATCGCGCGATCGCATCCTACAAACCGATACTCCGTCCATGGTGTACAAGCGGACAAGATGTCCACACTACACAAAGTTACTTTAGCTAGATGCTACTTCTGTTTGTGTCTTAGTGCTGAACTGGCACCAATGGTACTAACCACTAGTAGTCCTAGTCCTGTTGCAGGTTCTGGAACTGTTGAAGGTTCAGGAAGAGTAACAAATTCGTACCTCAGATTGTCAAAAACAACATCTGAACCTTGCTCAAAGTTGATCTCAGCACGTAGAAAAGGCACAGTACTTTCGATACCAAAGAATTCATCTGGAAACATAAATAATGGATCGACTTTGGCATCACCCGAAAATGTTCCTAGAAGGTTCTCGCTAGCATCAAATAGCTTTACACTCACAGCATTTTCCACCAATGTTGTAGTTGTACCAGCCCAAAAATCAGGATATGGATTTAGGGCAAAGCCAAATCCTAGGCGATTTTGCGGTTCTGGGAATATCAGTGATAGTTTACCATCGGAGAAACCAGTTAAGCCATTCAATCTGATGTCAGGTGAGGTGATGTTATTTGTTTGAATATCCGGATTTAAGATAGCCTCGTCGAGAAAGCCGACATGAATAACACCTTCGGCTCTACAAATCGGTGGCGGGAAAAAGCCACTAGAATCACTACAACCAGAATCGTACTCAATTAAGGTTTCTTGTCCGGAAAAATCATCGATTTCGATAGGTTTTAGAGTTGCCGGAATTGGCTGGGTGAGGGTTCCTCCCCAATCAAGAACAACCGCATTAGGATCTGGATCAGCCAGAAAAATACCACTAGAACCGTCAGCCAGTTGCGCCAAAAATGCAACTTGACCTGCATCGTTAAATCCTTGATTGGAGAATCCTAAGCTAGTCACGGTAGAGCCAAAAAGTGGATCACCGATGGTAATTACTTTATCAGAAACTGGGTCAGATCCGGTAAAAATTCCGTACTCTCCAGTGTCAAGTTGAGCTCCAAACGCGACAGTGCCGTTATTGTTGATAGCGGTAGCATTCACTAATCCAGAAAAGGAACTAAATCCTCCGCTAGTATCAGCGATGGTGGTGAAGGAACCACCGTTGCTGGTGAAAATACCTTCGCTTCCATCATCCAGGGAAGCGGCGAAAGCCAGAGTATCCGCATCGTTAAGTGAAAGAGTGCCGAAATTACTAAATGGATCAAAATGAGTGTCGGCTATTGGGGTAGTCAAATCCCCATTAACGGTAAAGATACCACTGACCCCAGCATATAAGAACGCTTTAAAGGCAACAGTTCCTTGATTATTGATCGCAAGACTCTCTCCAAAATTTCTAAAGAGACCCCTGTCGTCAGCGATGGTTGTGCGGTTGACACCATCACTGGTAACTATGTCAAAAAATATATCTCTGAAAACAACATTGGGTATATCTCTGAAAACAACATTGCCCGCGTTATTAACAGCAACATCACCAAAAGTGTCTGCGCCGAGACCAATAGTACTGTTATCTATGCTAATGGTAGTCAACGCGCCACCGTTGGTAGTTGACAGAACATATACAGGAGCACGGGGAGAACCTATTTGTATCGAGAAAGCTACAGTATTACTGTCGTTTATATCCTTGAACTCAAAAGTCCCCATACCCTGGGTGATGCGTTTAAGTGATTGACCGTCTCCTGTAAAGATGACATCCCGAAACAGCGAATCGCGAGGCTGTGAAGGGAAAGGATATTGGTCCAAGTCCAATGTAGCCTCAAATGCTACAGTCCCCTGATTGTTAATGGCGGGAGACGGAGATGGGTAAGAATCAAAGTTATAGGGACCACTATCATCAAAGATGCGACTAAAGGTATAGGCGTTAGCGTCTCCCATCGCTAATAAGCTGAGAGTCATACCAACTGTTGCCATGGATAAGCGATAAATCTTTTGGTGTTTCATCTTTGGCTAACCAAAAACGTTAAAATAATAGACTTACTATTTATTATTCTCCCAGCCGAGTGAAAAGGCTGTGAAGTTTTGATGAAGACTTGGTAATTGGATGAAGCTTTTGTGAAGATGGGTTTCGGAGAGCCAGTCATACTAAATCCGGGTTAACTGCCCCCGTTTTGGTAAAGACAAGGCAGATGGCAGATTGGGTAGAAGGAAAAATTGTCAAGGGCGCTAAAGCGCCCACTACGAACCTTAAATCAGGATTCACAACACAGGTGGAAGTCCCACATCTCTGGGCTTGACAAATTTACCATTAAACCCTAAAGCTTTCCCTTCGAT
>CAKZMA010001117.1 GCA_937127375.1 uncultured Coleofasciculus sp.
AGTACCCGTGAAGATACTACATTATTTAATGTGAGTATCGATCGATAAACTCTTCAGGAAAACTCTTCTTTGACCCAGGGTTTGGAGAAAGGGCGACCCAAGTAAACTGAGTGGACTGTTGTTGTTAATTAGGCTAAGCGGGTCGCCCCTACAAGTTGTTTTTTTCTTGCATCATCGATGCTCGCCTCCGTGGGAGGATTTCAAGAAAACCGCCCTTCGTCATAAAAGGAATGGTTTTGTAGCTTGTGTTATATTTTTGAGAAAATCTAGCATCGATTTCAATTACTGGATTCGTATTTTAGACCGGAAAAGGTAAAATTTTCTGTTATTTGATGATATTTCCGCAAGCAAGCGATCGCATCTTGTCCCCTATCTGGAATCAACCTGTCACAGACTAAAGGATTCAGAAGAAGATGACTTAAAATGTAGTCAGTACCAAGCGAGGGTAGAAATGGCGAGAAATTGTTTGCGGATTAATCATCAAGGTGATTCGATTCAACTTTCCTGGCAACGCGGACAATCTAATCCTCGCCCTGCGCCATCAGTAACGTTTACACATCCCTTTGACAAGCAAGCTTTAGCTGACTTGCGCTGGTATCTGGAAGAGTATTTGCGTTTTCCCTATGGCATTTATCCAGATCATGCCGCCAAGATTGAGCAAAAGTTTCAATATTGGGGAGAGCAGTTATTTGAATTAGTGTTCCGCAGTAGTGAGCAAGCGCGGCAATTTTTTCAGGCGGCGACTTACGAAGGGTTGAATCAGTGCGAACTGGTGATTACATCCGATAGTCCAGAGGTACTGAATTTGCCTTGGGAGTTATTGTACTCGCCGAGCGATCGCCAATTTCTCGCACCGTCTTTGGCAGGGATGTCTCGCAGTCTAAGCGAGTACGCTGTCCGGGCAGAAATGGGCGATTTACCCCAGGATAAGCTGAATATTTTGCTGGTGATTGCTCGTCCTTATGGCGAGAGAGATATTGGGCTGAGAACGATCGCCCGTCCGTTGCTGGAAGCCATATCAAATATTCGCCAAAAAGTCAATCTTAAAGTATTGCGTCCACCGAGCTTTGAGCAGTTTGAGCGGGAACTGAGTGCAAATCGCGGGTTTTATCACATTGTTCATTTTGATGGACATGGAGATTTTGACGCCAACAGCATCGGATTTCAGCATACCTTGGGGGCTGCGGGGCAGGGATTGTTGGTGTTTGAAAAGAATGATGGTTCGCCGGATATTGTTACGGCGAAAAAGATTGCTCAGAATTTGGCGGATTGCCGAGTGCCGATTTTTGTGTTGAATGCTTGTAAATCGGGGCAGGAGGGAGAAGAAAAGTTTTCGTCAGTGGCGACGCGCTTGGTGTCCTTGGGGGCTAAGGGTGTCGTGGCAATGGCTTATTCTGTCTATGCTGAAGCCGCTAAACATTTCATGGGACGGTTGTATGGAGAGTTGGCGGCGGGGGCGACTCTCGACAGTGCGGTGGCGGCAGGGCGAAAGGACGTTTTGAATAAGCCTCAGCGCCCCAGTCCCAAGGGTGATAAGCCTCTGCAAGATTGGCTGGTGCCTGTGCTTTATCAGCAGGAATCCTACACGCCGTTTATTCCTACAACTATAGATACAGATGTTCTGGATATTGAAGCTTTCCTAGAGCCAACGGTTAGCAATTTGGTGGGGTTCCCGGAGGAGGGGGCTTACGGCTTTATTGGGCGAGACTACGACATTTTGCGGTTAGAGCGGGCGTTTCGCCAAAACAATATCGTGCTGTTGCAAGGTATGGCTGGCGTGGGCAAAACGGAGTTAGCTTGTGGCTTTGCGCGGTGGCTGGAGGAGACTCAGGGACGTACTGGCAAGATTTTCTTTATGTCGTTTGAGCAGGGGGCGACGCTGAGTAATGTTGTGAATCAAGTGGGAAGGGAAGTTTGGGGTGATAAGTTTTCCCCGTATCGGGCAGAGCAACAACAGCAAGCTGTACTGAAATATCTGAAAACTCAGCCAAGTCTGTTGATTTGGGACAACTTTGAGCCAGTGGCGGGGTTTCCTGCTGGGAATGAGCCGTTGTTGAATGCGAGTGAGCGAGACAATTTGCAACGGTTTCTCAAAGATTTGCGTGGTGGGAAGTCTTGGGTATTGATTACCAGTCGCCGAGAGGAGCGTTGGCTGGATTGTGGTTACAGGTTAGTGGATTTACGGGGACTGCGCGAGCAGGATGTGGAGGAGTTGGCGGCGAAGATTCTGCAAACGGCAGGGGTAGATAGGGGGAAACTTCCCAAGGAGTATTTGGATTTGTTGAAACTGTTGGGAGGACATCCGCTATCTTTACGGGTGGTGTTGCCTCATCTGAAAACGCAGACGCCAGTGCAGTTAATTGAGGCTTTGCGGCAGGGGTTGGATACTTTTCAGGGGACAGAGGAAGAAGCCAGAGACAAATCTCTTACTGTTTCTCTAGATTATTCCTTTGCCAAACTGTCTGAACGTGCTCGTCGGCATTTGCCGTTTTTGGGGTTTTTCTGTGAGCGGGTTTATGGATATTGGCTTAGTATCTTCTTCGTAAATCCTGATAGTGAATCTGGAGATGCATACAAAGAGGTTTTTGGTGAGAATGTGCAAGCTACTGATTGGCAACGGATTCTTGATGAGGCAACAGAAGCAGGTATCCTAGAACATCTAGGATCAAAAGTTTATAAAATTCATCCAGCACTGCCCTGGTATCTGCGCCAACGACTAAATGATAAAAGCACTCAAGCAGCAATTTTGGAACTAGAAAAAAAGTTACTGCTTTTTTATGCAGCATTGGCAGAACACTACGATGAACAGCTAATAAGTAATGCTGAAAGTACCTGTCTTATGTTGCGAATAGAAGAACCGAACTTTTTGCAAAACCTACGCCTTGCTGAACAACAGCAGGATTGGCGTAAGGCTCAGGTAATTTTGACCCTACTAGGAGAGTTATATACACGGTGGGGTCGTAAGCCAGAATTTAAGTCTCTGCGACAACGAGCGCTAAACCAGATTGGTATCAACTTGGCAGAGGCAAAAGCCAAAGGTAACGATGCTTTTGACTTCTGGATGTATCTGCGAAACAATGAAGCTAATGAGGCTTGGGCTATTAATGATTTGGAAAGAGCAAGAATAATTTATCAAGAAATTCTTAATGAGTTAATAGCTTTAAATAGTCCTTTCGTGAATGATGGTATTGCTACTTTAAACAACAATTTGGGCAACATTGCTATGGAACTGAGGGATTTTGGAGTAGCAAGCGCTTATTACCAAAAAGCCCTGGATATTAGGAAAGAATCAAAAGATTTATACAAAGCCGCTGGTATCTATCACAATCTGGGTAGAATAGCACAACTGCAAAGAAGGTTCGAGGAAGCAATCGATTATTCCCAAAAAGCTTTGAAGATATATAAGGACGCAGGAGATGTATACAAGGTAGCGTATGCATATCATCAACTTGGCGACGTAGCACAAGAGCAACGACGATATGAGAAAGCAATCACCTACTCTGAAGAAGCACTGAAGATTTACAAAGATTTGGGAGATTTACACAAAGCTGCTTCTGAATATCATCTACTAGGCAATGCGACCTACTTACAAGGGCGGAGAAAGGAAGCAATCAATCATTACAAAAAAGCCCTGAAGATTTACGAAGATGCAGAGGATTGGTACAGTGCTGCCGATGAATATCTCCAACTGGGTACAGTAGCACAAGAAGAACACCAGTTTGATGACGCAGCCGCTTATTACCAAAAAGCTCAAAATATTTTTGAAGACGTACAAAACTGGGATAAAGCGGCAACTGTCTATCATCAACTAAGCCTTATGGCGCTGCGGCAACAACAGATTGAGGCAGTAATTAATTATGCCCAAAAAGCACTAAAGATTAGAGAAAACACACAGGATTGGTACAAGGCTGCGGATGACTATTATTTGTTGGGTATGGGAGCACAGGCACAACAGCGGTTTGAGAATGCGATCGCTTACTACCAAAAAGCCTTTGAAATTTTTCAGCATTTCAAAGACGAGTTCAAAGTATCTATCTCGTTGAGAAATTGGAGCGATGTGTTAGCAACTCAAGGTAATTGGGCTGAGGCTTTGCAAATCGGCATTAAACTTTTAGCAATAGATCTTGAGCATAACCAAGAGTGGGTTAGCTCGGATGTCAAGGGTATGGGGCGAATGCTGAAGGTGCTTGGAGAACGTCAGTTTCAGGCAGTTTGGCGAGAGGTGACAGGTGAGGAGTGTCCAAAAGATCTACGTTCAGCAATTCAGGCAGCAAGTGAAGAAAACGAGGAGTGATTATGTATTGTTTAGTCCGTTTAAACGGACTTTCGCTATGAGCCTTGAAATTGATTTCAAGGCGGTGTGACAGCGTGGCAATAAGTTCCAATCAATATGTTAACGTGGTGGAAATTTATTTCAGAGGCTGTGACAGCATGGCAATAAATCCAATCAAGATGTTATCATTGGTGGAAATTTATTCCCGGTTATGGGTGAGGGTGAGCAATTTATTTTCCAGTGATGTGATGGTGTAACCCGCTCATCCGCCTGACACGGTAATCCCATCCTGGGAACGAGATAATAACGAAGATGATGCTCCAACATTCCGACGAGGTATACCATGAAACCAAAATTAACCTCAGATGAAATCAACGCCAAACAGCAGCTATTGCAGGATTACGAACCCGCGCAAGAAGCATTTGCCATACTTGAAAAAAATCAGGGCAGACTTGACGTCAGTTTTGATGAACTGTGGGCGGAAAAAAATGAGCCGCAAATGTTTGAAAAAGATCCCAGTAAGCGCAAATCCCTCTGGAACGTAATGCTGGGTGAAATCCGCAAAGAACTCTGTGGTGATGATGGGTTTCGCGGTAAAGTCAAGGAATATACCAAGAAACCAGATAGTGCGCCTTTGCTGACTGGGTTGATTGTCTCCCTCGTCGGCATTGCTGGGGCAAACGGATTACCCATTGATCCTGCGATCGCAACAATTATTGTCTTATATATCGTCAAAATTGGACTAAATACTTTTTGTGAATACACGGAACCCTAAATTGAAGGTCACTGACTTAAGGCTTAATAGTAGGTGATGCCAGCGTTGATGGCGAAGACAGCACAACTAGGAACTAACTTATGTCAGTGACATTTATCGGAGTGTATTCCCACACTTCCATTAAACTGAAGTTCCCCCCTTCCAGATGTCCTGCACCCCGGCTAAAGCCTTATAACGCAATGGTTTGAGCGCTCAAGCCTCTCAGAACTCGTCCCCATGTACTGCGGCTAAAAAATCGCGCAAAGCCTCACGATGAGGCAGTGCAAGATTTTTTGGCTGGGGGAACTTCAGATTAAACTAAAGCTCTTGCTGCTGAAAATTTGGATTTGGGAATGTCATAAGGGCGATAGTAT
>CAKZMA010001118.1 GCA_937127375.1 uncultured Coleofasciculus sp.
CAACGCGATCGCGCCGAGAATCACGGTGCATGTCAACGTTGCAGGTTGGGTTGAGGAACCTAGGTGATGAGCCTTCATAGAGAGTTTAGCGTTATCCGACGTTTGTTGGTACTTTGACATGATAATGTATTCAAAATAACGTCGCGGGCGACAGCTTTCACAACATTGATACTGACAGAATTGCCCAACTGATAGTACGCTTTATCATCGCTACTATGCAAAATAAACTCATCGGGAAATCCCTGGAGACGTGCGGCTTCTCGCGGTGTTATTCTCCGAACACGATCATTGTGATAAATTCCTAATCGATTGGCATCGCTAGCAACTAACGTGACTGATATTTTTCGGGGATCTAAAAATTTGTAAACTTCAAAAGAGAAGTTCCCTGATACAGGTTTGTATTTACCATCAACAATTTGTAAATATTTTTTAGCCACGAGTGAGTCAAGAACCTGGTCGAGATGGGGATGATTAAAAAAGCTGGCGATTTGCTCTCGACTAAGCAACTTACCATCTTGATTACGACCGAATACTTTATTGCGGCGCTTCAGAATAAAACGATTCATTAACTCAATTTCTTCTGGACTACATTTTCCCCGTAAACCCAGTTCCCAGGAGTGCAGAGAATTTCCGCCACGATAATCAATCAGCCGCCGACCATGCAATTGATTTAAATTATTATTTAACCGATTTTTTAGAGCTTCAACAAACTCCAACGAACAATCATATTTAGAATCAGGATTATCTTCTAATATATCAGCCACGGCAACAGGTTTACTCAAGGGATTAAATAAGGATAGCTGTTGACAATTATAAGAATGGGAATCGGGGGGGCCCACATCAGAAATCAACTCGAATTTAGGTGAAGCTCCTAAAATACCGACCATGTACAGGCGAACCCGGTTTTGCGGCAATCCAAAATTAGCACTATTTAATAGAAATGTATCGAAGCTATATCCTCGGCGTTTAATTTCATGTTTGATTGTTGCTAAAGTTTTTCCCTGATCATGACTATAAAGACCACGAACATTTTCAAAAATTAATGCTTGAGGTTGACAGGTATCGATTAATCTCAATATTTCAAAAAACAATGTTCCTCTCGTATCTCCAAATCCTGCCTTCTTCCCCGCGTAGGAAAAAGACTGACAAGGAAAACCTGCCAATAAAAAGTCATGGGGCGGTAATTGGTTAATTGCCCGGATATCTCCTAAGACCTCATGGTTAAAATTATCTTGGTAAACCCATTGACACTCTGGACTGATTTCACTTGCTAAAACACATTCAGTTTTGCAGTTTAAGGAATCAGCAGCTTGTTCAAAGGCTAGGCGCATCCCACCTATCCCTGCAAATAAATCAATAAACCGAATTTTGGTTAGGCTTGACATAGATAATTCTAATCAGTTTGTTTTACTATATCATTTATAATAAATTTATTGGGATTTAAAATAATTAAAAATAAATTGGTATAAAACATCAAGCTCTGTGGGAGAGAAAGCAACAGAGCAATGACTATGTGAGCATATTGTTTTGAGAGCATTTTCTCTCTGGAAATTTCCTGCTCCATCAAGAACGTATGCAATTTTGTAATTCATTCGTTCAATTTGCTCAAACCGCGATTTTGCTTGACCTGCTTTCCGTTCAATAACGCTGTTGGTTGTAACTTGAAAACTAACTTCTACAGCGACATATTTATTGCAATAATTAACAACTAAATCAAAGCTTGTAGGTCGATTAGTATTCTCATCAGTATGCGTGACACCAGGCACAGATCCATTGACATTAAAGGTGAGAGCAGAAAACTCGGAATCTTTGAATTTATCCTCAATATAGTTTTTGACAAATGCTTGTGCCATTTGACCTAGATTGTTGGCTTCAGCACCACCAGTAATTCGGCTTACCCAGATATATCTTTGCTTGATATAGTCGTTTAGTTTTTTAGCTTGACCTATATAGTCAGACATTGTACATTTTTTTAAAATACTAGCAGTTGTTTCATTATCTGAATAAGCGCCAAATAGGAGAATAGCGATTACATCCTTGCTGAGATTATCCAATTTTGGTGTTGTGAGCAATTTTTCACCAGAAATTCCCAATTTTTTATTGGAAATTTTTTTTATGGGAAGTGGCAATTGATTAAATTTATATTCAAATTTTCGCCCTTTCCATAAATAGCTCAACTTTTTAAGTGGAAATAATGATTCAAATTGACTATTCCATCGATCTATCATTTCTGCTCCAACATCACTCAGCACCATTAGGTGTTTTAGGAAAAGACTACCCTTCAGACTTGCACCATCAATAACCTGGAAAAAATCTTCTAAAGTTGACACATCTACATTGAGGATTGAAATAAACTGTTCTTGAGTTTCTAAAAGTTTTGGAATGATACTCAGTGTCGCTGCCTTATCTGATAACTCTGAGGGCCAGAACATAGAAGCGACTTCCTTGAGTTCCTCAACACTTCTTCGATAGTTTGGATTCATCATCAATTGTTTGTTACCTTAAGGACAATTTATTTAAAAATAATTATAATTATTTTTAAAATGAGTTTTGACAATTTAAGCTAAAAAAAATGGATTGAAAAATTAAATATAGTAAGCTTTAGCTTACTTTAGCTTTTAGCCAGGAAATTGATTTCCTGGTTTAAGCCTCTGATTCACAGTTTAAACCAGATGCTTTACAATCATGTCGATGTCCATCTGGATAAATGGTTGAACAATCGACATAAGCATTAGAAAAATCAACATTATGACGGCGAAAAAAACAGGTCACTATAGATTTATGATTAAATCCCTGTATTAATTGTAAGGTATTGTAGCGACAGCTACATTTTTCCTAACTTTTTTTTAAGGATTATCAAGATTTATATTTAATGCTTGACTTAAATTGATAAATAACAGTTTGTATGCTATAAGAAATCTGGATTGAGAGTATCAGTCAAGTCTTCAAAATCAGGGCTAATCAACTGGGTTTCTCGGTATCCAAAGGACGATATTTTTTTATCCTATAATCATGAAAGTCGGTTTGGTGTTCTATGTAGAAATGTTTTATTATTGAGGTTGGAAATGGTTAACTCCTATATCAACTACCCCGCCCATGTTGCATATTTACGAGATATACCAGCTACAAATTAGGATAACGATAGCTATATTAAAAACTTCTAGATAAAAGCCAGAGCGAACACTATCCTGAAAAAACTATGTCCAACCCCCAATTATCGATCGCGCAACATTATCACGAGCGCACCAAATATGATCCGGAGACGATCGCGTCCAAAAATAAGCGATTAGACTGGGACAATCAACCGATCCCCTTTAAAGAGTATAAACTAGGGACGACCATTGATCTAAAGCCTTATCTCAAAGAAGATCCCCAGGCGTTTACCCAGGAACCCGGTAAAAGTTGGTGGCGGTTGTCACGGTTGCTCTTGTGCAGCTATGGCTTAACGGCTAAGATGGCAACCATGATTGGACCTCCGGTTTATTTAAGGGCGGCACCTTCAGCCGGGGGATTGTATCCGGCGGAAGTGTATTTAATTTCCCGTGGCACTTCTATATTATCGCCGGGACTGTATAACTATCAGTGTCCTAGCCATTCTCTGGTGCATTTTTGGGATAGCGAGGTTTGGTCAGGTGTAGGGTGCGTTAGGCGCATAGTTTTTATTTAGTTTTATCCCTCACAAAACACCCGTGCGCTGTAACGCACCGTTTTATCGCTGTTGTTTTAGACGTTCCGGCGGAACGTCTCTACTATAGGATGTGTCCTAACCGCTATGGCGGTTGCTGTAATTGGTGCGTTACGCTGCGCTAACACACGATGGCGGCGTGGCACACCTTATTTGGTGGATTAGAATTGTAGGGGCGCACCGACGTGCATTGGTGTCAACTTAAGGTCGAAAACCAATGCTGGCAAGGTTTTCAGCTATGTCTATTTACTGCTCAAAATTTCCCCCTCATCCCCTAACCCCTTCTCCCTTGAAACAAAAGCGATAGCATCCTCTGTCCTCCCCCCTCTTGTAGGGGGGAACGAGGGGGGTGGGAGAAGGGGAACCAGATTCTCTTACTCCCCTCTCCCGTGCAAAAAAAGCGAAGCATCCTCTGTCATCCCCCCTCTTGTAGGGGGGAACGAGGGGGGTTGGGAGAGGGGCTGGGGGTGAGGGGTTGAGTTTAAGTTGACACGGATGACCGACGTGCGCCCGATTTAACGATAAATCTATCCCACAATTTTAGCTGTGTCAGTCCACTACTGGCATGGCACACCTTATTGGATGAATTAGAATTGGTTCGTAGTGAGGGAACTTCAGCCCTCTCCAGCTAAGCGTTATAGCACTAAAGTGCTTACTACAAACCTGAATCATGACGCTCTCTATTGTTCTAAAAAACCATCGCTCCGTACTTACATCCCATTCATCCGTACTTACGTCCCATTCATCCGTACTTACGTCCCATTCATCCG
>CAKZMA010001119.1 GCA_937127375.1 uncultured Coleofasciculus sp.
ATGGAATTAGCGCCCGTGTAATTGTCATCTAAAAAATTTATCACTATTCACGTTTAGAAGAGATTTAAATGACGAAAGAAATTAACTATCACATGTCCCCGGAAGAATTTCGTCGTCGGGGATATCAAACAATTGATTGGATCGCTAACTACATGGAGACTGTAGAGGATTTACCCGTTCTGTCTCAAGTTAAACCCGGAGAGATTAGAGGCAATTTGCCCGATGCGGCTCCCCAAACCGGTGAATCCTATGATGCGATTTTAAACGATATTAATCGGATTATTGTGCCGGGATTAACGCACTGGCAATCACCTAACTTTTTTGCCTTTTTTCCAGCGGGTGCGTCTGCTCCTTCAATATTAGGAGAATTAATGAGTGCGGGTATGGGGGTGTTAGGATTTTTGTGGGCAACCTCTCCCGCTTGTACGGAGCTAGAAACCCATGTACTCGACTGGCTAGTTGATATGTTGGGATTACCCTCCCACTTTAAATCCTCAGAAACTGGAGGAGGTGTACTGCAAGACTCAGCCTGTAGTGCGGCTGTGGTTTCTCTGATCGCCGCCAGAGAACAAGCTCAAGCTGATATTAATCGGTTGGTAGCATACACGTCAAAAGAGGCGCACTGTTCCATTGAAAGAGCCGCAAAAATTGTTGGATTGCGCCCAGAAAACGTGCGTTTAATTGAGGTGGATGAGCATTATGCGATGTGTCCAGAAGCACTCCAACAGTGTATTGAAGCCGATATCCAAGCTGGTTTGATTCCCTGTTACTTAGCCGCAACCGTGGGAACCACCTCCTCCAACGGAATTGACCCGATCGCACAGTTAGGAGCGATCGCCCAGGAGTATCGCCTCTGGTTCCATGTAGATGCAGCCATGAGTGGTACCGCTGCTTTATGTCCAGAGTTTCGCTGGATTCACCAAGGATTAGAACAAGCTGATAGCTATTGCTTCAATCCCCATAAATGGATGATGACAAACTTTGACTGTAATTGCTTCTATGTCAAACATCGAGAAAAATTAGTTCATGCCCTCTCAATCATGCCAGACTACCTGAAAAATGAAGCCACAGAATCTGGACAGGTGATTGACTATCGAGACTGGCAGATTCCCCTCGCTCGCCGTTTCAAAAGCCTTAAGCTGTGGTTTGTGATTCGCCATTATGGGATTGAAGGCTTACAACATTATATTCGCAAACATGTTGCTTTAGCTCAAGAATTTGCCCAATGGGTTAACTCTGATCCACGCTTTGAGTTAGTCGTCGAACCTCCCCTGAATTTAGTTTGCTTTCGACTCAAGGGTGGCGACTCCGTGAATAATGCACTCATCCAACATCTGGATGCGTCCGGAAAACTCTACTTAAGCCCAACCCGACTCAATCATAAATTAACCTTACGTTTGTCAATTGGGCAAGCCCAAACCGATCGCAATCATGTTAAGCAGGCTTGGCAATTAATCTGCCATTATGCTAATGTATTAATCCCACAACCTAGCACAAATTTTATTGAAGTAAAACTCGCGAACCATTTACGATAAAAATATCAACATTACGATCAAATATCTTGACACTTTAGCTACCATCTGAAAACAGAGTCAACAACCATCATTACAAATACACACCATGATTCAATTAAAACCGCTAACCGTTGGACCCATTCTCGGACATGTGACTGACCAAAGCGCCCGTATATTTGGACGGGCTGAATATCTGCCATCACCTCATGCATTACCCCCAGGGTGGGGTGTGCAAACCCATCAACTGTTTCAACCCTGTTTTGGTGTCGCTCGTATCCGTGCCGTGGGAGAGTCGGAGTTTCAGCCGCCCCAATTCTTTAAAATGAATCCAAATTTTGATATGTCTGGGGTCGTCACGTTTACCGGACTCAAACCAGAAACTGACTATGAGTATCAAATGGGTTGGTTTGTCTGTGAAGATGAACCCGATTCCAAACTAAAAATAGACTGGTCAAAAGCCAATCAACAACGCTTTAAATCCGGCAGTAATGATTCCCAGCGTCCTCGTTCCTTTGTCTATGGAGCCTGCCGTTATATGCAGCGACTAGCGCCCGGAGTGTGGCGATATCTTGAGGACGGAGAGCAAACCTTTGCGGCAATTAATCAACAAATTGAGCAAGGAATTGCCACGGATGCATTTCTTTTAGTGGGGGACCAAATTTATTCTGACGATAACTTCGAGGAAGTCACTGACACTGACTTAACCGTTGAGCGATATTTTGACCGCTATCGAACCACCTTTTCACAACCCAACGTCCGCCAACTGATGGCACAAGTCCCCACCTACATGACCCTGGATGACCATGATATCCTAGACAATTGGCCCGGTAATGCTGGGGACAAAGAATGGCAACTGGTTTATCCAGCCGCGCTTCAAGCCTATGAAACCTACCAAATGAGCCATGGTCCTTTATTCCCTGCGATCGAGGAGGATGAACGAGAACGGTATAGTGGCTACTGGGGGAATTGCCGCCTGTGGTACACCTTTCAGGATGGCTGCTGTGACTTTTTCGCCCTGGACTGTCGCACAGAACGGCAGTTAGGTGATACGAAAGAAACCCGTGCCATGCTAGGCGAGACACAACTGGAGGCTTTAAAAGCCTGGTTATGTGATGATTCAGGTCGGGTTAAATGTGTGATGACGTCCGTTCCCTTTTTTCCAGATAAGTTGTCTGGAGAGGGACTCGATTCAGACAAATGGGGTGGCTTCCTGAAGCAACGTACAGAACTGCTCGATTTAATTTTCGACCATGATATCAAACGGGTCGTCTTTTTAGCCGGAGATGTCGCCTGTGGCATGAGTGCTGAACTACGGTGTCAGGAAAAGCCTGATTTTAAAATAATTTCGGTTATTTCTTCAGGTCTGGCTTGGCCCCTAATTCACAGGAAGGCGAAGCACTTCCAGATGGAGGGTAAATTGGTCACGCTTTCAACTAACCGCTACGAGTTAGCCGAAGCCAGTCCAGTGGTTTCCGTTGATCTGTTCACACGAGTCACCGTTGATTTAGATGGATTGACGGTGGAGATATTTTCCAGCAAAGGAAAATTGATGACTAAAAAAGTCCATAAGTTTTAATTAGAAAATGGGGAATGGGCAATAGAAGAATTGGCTTTGCCTATTCCCTATTCCCTATTCCCTATTCCCTTCTTTCTAAAGATAGTCCACTTTAAGTTGTTCAGCTAAGATTTGGCTTTCCATCAAATCAGGCGGTTCAAGTCCCACACGACTACATTTGATCGAAGCTGTAGCTGTCGCAAACCGTGCCATCCTCTCCAGATTCCACCCCTTAAGATAGCCATAGATAAAACCGGCTGAGAACGTAGCACCTGCACCAAATGAATCAATTGCCTGAATTGAGGGAGCATGAACCCGAATCGCCTGTTGCTCCTGTACAACCAAGCATCCTTCTCCGGCTAAAGTGATCAGCGCTGTTTTTACGCCCGCATCCAACAAGGTTTGGGCTGCCGCTAAAGGCGATTGATCACCCCGTTGTGCAGAATCTGTAATGGCTTGACACATCGTCGCCCGTCCCGCATATCGGGCTAAAATATCGGGATCTTCGTGCAAATGTTCCAGGTTTAAAAAGACAGGAATATTGAGTTTAATGGCTTCATCCATAGGACAGAGAATATGATCTTCGTCATACCAATCGACATACAGGAGACGGCTTCCATTTAACAGAGATAAATCAGCCGTATCTAACGTCGCTAATACTCTTTTATCTGGTTGCCAAAAGTAAGTACGACCCCCCATAGCATCTGAAATTAAGACCACCAGTGTGGTTGGCAGTTGCGAATCGAAGCGCACTTCACCCAAAACCCCACTAGACTTCAGGTGTTCTGCCAGCCATCGTCCTCGATAGTCTTCCCCCAAGGCTGAACCAATCAAACCACTGCGAATATCCCACCCGCGCAACATAGTGGCAATCATGGCGGCATCTTGTCCCACACTGTCTCGTTGTTCCTTAAACAGACCACCAAAATTTCGTTCGGGCCACTCATCAATTACGAGTAACTCCATCGCCATGAGCGAACCAAAACAAACAACTTCTGCTGTGGTTGGACGTTTAATATTAGGTTGGGGATATTTTTCTGTTGTCACTTTTGTAGTTTCTAATTTAATTCGATACTATCAGATAGTAGGGGTGTCCCTCCGTGATCCAAGCCAAACACGGCTTGTAATACTTTATCTATTCTTTATTTCAACGTTTTTGGTAAAGGCGATCGCGTCCCGGTTTCATACCCTTGCTTTTCAATCAAACGCTCCAACTCTTCCACCCGTTTTTTAGGTGCGGGATGGGTTGACAGGAAGGCAAAATTGGCTCCTGATTTCTCACTCATTCGCTCAAAAAAGTCTGTAGCTCCGGCGACATGACCGTAAGTGTCATATAATAACATTAAGCCAAAGGCATCGGCTTCCTTTTCCTGAGACTGAGAATACTGCGATCGCGCAATGGCTTCCACCGCCCCCGAAGCCGCTGATTGTAAGGCTCCCGCATCTCCGAGAAAATAGGCTAAAGCTACCCGTACCACCAACACTCGTCCCAAACCCCGCAAGTGATCTCGGTGAGCAAAATGACCCAACTCATGGGCTAAAACCATCATCAATTCATTCTCAGACTCCGCTTGTTGCAGTAAACCCTGATAAATAACAATAGCATCTCCCGGTAACGCGATCGCATTCACTGTAGACTCTGGCAAATACAGCACCTGATAATCCCGCGCTTTTTGTTGTTCAGGGGGAAGTTCCTGTTCCAAACGATCTAATAATTGGTTCAGGGTATCTTGAGTTGGGGAAGGTTTAGCTTGTTTCTCATAAACTGGCACAATTACCGCCCCCAATTTTTGCTCCACACTCGGCGGAATCATCCCAATTAAACCATTCACCAACAGATTCAACAGCCAGATAACCGCCACAATAAAGCCGATAAATAGCCCCAATAAAATTAGGAGTTGGCGATTACTCGGCGGCGGATTGCGATTTGTTGGAGCATTGGACATAGAAAATTCGTTCGTAGTGAGCGCTTTAGCGCCGTTCTGTAGTAAGCGCTAAAGCGCTCTAACAATGATCAATTTTCTTGAAATCGTCCCAATTCTTACCGTAGTCAAGCACGGGATATTCAATCCACGCATCTCTCAACCAATGGCGTCCGAAATTTGCCAGATACCAATGAACGCTACTTTCACACCAATCATAAGGAGATTGGCTCCAGCCATGTTTCACTGGATTGTAATGGATATAGTTTAAAGTAGCAAAATAATGTCGTTCTGAGCGAATAGCGCGATCGCTATAACGATACCACACCTTACGACTGGTGATATTATCGTCCCGATTCCATTGATAAGATGTACGACCATGTACTAAGCGAAATAAGCGACTCAACTCATTAAAATTAGTCAGATGTACCAGGAGATGATAGTGATTTGGCAGAACAACCCAGGCGCGGATTTCCATCCCAGCAGTTACAAACGCATCAAATAGCAAATTGAGTAACTGTTGGCGGCGATATTCATCCTTAACGTGGCACTTGTGTTCATAACAAGCTGCTGTTAACAGATAAACTTCCTTGTCAGTCACAACATGGGGAGGCGCGTGAGATGGATAACCACGAGACAAACGTTGCTGAACCAATTCAGCTCGTTGTGCAGGACTTAGTCGGCGATATTCATACATAATAGTCAGACTCGTATGTACGTAGTTGGCACTTTAGTGCCTAGAAGCGCTAAAGCGCT
>CAKZMA010001120.1 GCA_937127375.1 uncultured Coleofasciculus sp.
TCTAGCAAAATATGACGTTGAACCGGAACAGTGCGATCGCGATGTCTTGGCGTTGCTGGAAGAGTTGGCGACAGAAGGATTGATTGAGGTGCGGGATGCAGCAGTTGTATAAGTTTCTTAGTTTGACAGCTTGCGATCGCATCTTGTTATGCCGTGCCGTTTTCTTGCTGGGCGCTGTTCGTTTAGGGCTGGGGGTGCTACCGTTTCAGCGGTTTCGCCACCTGTTAGCGGGTGTGAAGGGGACAAGATGGTTGTATCCTAGACCTGATTGTCGGATAACGCTCGATCAGATTGTTTGGGCAGTTGAGGTTGCCAGTTATTATATGCCCGGTCAGGTCAAGTGTTTGGCACGGGCGCTGACAACACAAGTTCTCATGAATTGGTACGGTTACACCTCGGAACTGAGAATTGGTGTAGCAAAGGGGGAAGCCGGACAGTTTGAGGCTCATGCTTGGGTGGAAGTTCAGGGACGGGTGGTGATTGGTCATCTCAGGGACTTGCCCCGATATACGCCAATGCCTTCTTTTGAAGGGGGCGGGTTATGAGTGGGATAGTGGGGATTTACTATCTCGATGGGCGTCCCGTGGAACAGGAATTCCTGGGGCGGATGGTGGATAGATTGGCACATCGAGGTGCTGATGGTGCAGGAATTTGGTGTGAAGCGTCGGTGGGTTTGGCACATCGGATGCTGTGGACAACACCGGAATCGTTGTTGGAAAAGTTGCCTTTGGTGAGTTCTCAAGGACATTGGGTACTCACGGCGGATGCGCGGATTGATAATCGCGAGGAACTTATTTCGGCGTTGGGGTTAACTCAGTGTCCGGTTGAGAAGATTACCGATAGTCAGCTTATTCTGGCGGCTTATGAAAAATGGGGCAATGGTTGTCCGCAACGGTTGTTGGGAGACTTTGCCTTTGCGATATGGGATCAGCGTCAGCAGGTGCTGTTTTGCGCCAGAGATCATAGCGGAGTGAAGCCATTTTACTATTATTATTCACCGGGTAAGTTTTTTGCCTTTGCCTCGGAGATTAAGGGGTTATTTTGTTTACCGGAAGTCTCCCGGCGGGTGAATCAGGCGAAGGTGGGGATTTATCTGTGTCAGTTAACGGGGTTTGCTTCGTTAAAGTCGGATACGTTTTACCAGGATATTCGGCGTTTACCCCCAGCGCAGTGGTTGGAAGTGAGTGAGAGGGGGTTGAATTTTCAGTCCTATTGGGATTTGGATGCTGAGGCGCAAAGGATACAGTTCAAGTCTGATGGGGAGTATGTGGAAACGTTTCGAGAACGGTTTACCCAGGCTGTCGCTTGTCGCTTGCGGAGTGCTTATCCGGTGGTGTCTACCCTGAGTGGTGGGTTGGATTCGTCGTCGGTTAGCTGTGTGGCGAGGAATCTGTTACGGGGGCAAAACCTCTCCCCCAACCCCTCTCCTGCAAGGAGAGGGGTGTCTTGCTCCCCCCTTCCCTGGCAGGGAAGGGGGGCTGGGGGGGTTAGGTTTCCCTTATTGACGGTTTATGGGGATTGTGGTGTCCCGTCTACGGATGAGAAAGATTATGTGAATGCGGTATTGGCGCAGGGAGGATTTCAGCATTCGATCGCTACGGTGAGGAATCCCATTGGTTCAGCGCAAACGGTGACACCTTGGATAGATAGACCCGTGCAAATGCCGACACCTGCCATGTTACTGGCTTCTTTGCAGTCTGTGCAGCAGCAGGGGGCGCGGGTGGTGTTGACGGGACATGATGGGGATACGATTGTGTCTCATGGTCAAGATTATCCTGCTGAGTTGATTGAGTTGGGTAAGTGGGACTGTTTAAAGGATATTGTTATATCGCGTTTGGATAAAGGGAAAGAATCAGCGGATAAGAAAAGGGTAGAGTATGAACTTTATCAGTATGTTCTGCCTTATTTTAACCAGTTGGTCAAAGATTTTAAGATAAAGGGCTATTGGCAGGGACTCTCTAAGGTTTCTCGGAATTGGTCGTTCTCCCTTCGTGGTATCGTCAGTTTGCCTGTTCGGAGCATTTATCACAATTTACGTCAGGTTAAGTGGCAGGCTTATAATTCAAAGATTAATCGTGATTTTGCTCGTCAGGTTGGTTTAAATGGGTTACTTCAGGATGAGTTGGACTATCAATTTGGTTATTTGCCCTCGGAATATTTGAATCATCATCGGGGGATAACCTCAGATAATATGCAGGATATCAACGAGCAAGTTGATGGTATGAGTGCGGCGTTGGGGATAGAACCGCGTCATCCTTTTTTGGATAAGCGATTGGTTGAGTTGTGTTTGGCGGTTCCGGCTCATCTGAAATTTTGCAATGGGTTTGGGCGGGGGGTAATGCGGCGGGCGATGAAGGATATTTTGCCGGAGGATGTGCGGCGGCGGGGGAGTAAGGTTGATTTTTATGGGTTTATTATTCCAGAGATGGAGACGGATGAGCGGGAGTTGATTGAGGAGGTGTTGGGGGGAGAGTCGGAGTTATCGCGTTATATAGATAGTCATGCTTTATATCAAGAGTACCGGGAGTTTTCAAAGTCTGCGGCTCCTTGGCAGTCGAGGAGGCGTAGGGCAAGGATGATTGCTTGTGCTATGTTCTTGGGAATGTGGTTAAGGCAATCTAAGGATTGTGGTTGAGTATTTGTTGATTTGTTTAGTTAAGGAGATAAAGGATGAATATTGATACGGAAATGATGGATAACCAGGGAGGAAATCTTCCCTATGAGCAACCGAGTCTTAAGAAGTATGGAACGATGAAAGAATTTACACATTCTACAGGTGGAAGTAGTGGCGACAACTTCGGTACTGGAAGCTCGATGGATCAGAATTTAGTCAAAGATCAAGTAGATACCAATTCTAATTTCCCTAATTCTGCAAGTGACTTGGGAGGAGATAGTCAAAATGATACGGGTGCAGATTAGAATGGTGCGCTAACTCACCATTAGGGTGGGTTAGGCGGTAATAACCATTGAAACTCAAGCACAACCTATCAATCCGCCGTAACCCACCGATCCAAAACTAATGCGTCAAGTAAACCTTTCGTTTGCGACTAAATGTTCTTCTACCAAGCCTATGGTTTAAATATTCATTCTGACTTTCCTCTTCCTGAATTACTACCAGGAGGAGATAAAGCCGATATATACATCCAAAAAGGAAAACTCAAACCCCCACCCTTAGAACCCACCTCTATCAACCGTCAAGGAATAGAAGCCCTATTTGGTGGCACCACTCAAGACGCCTACCTGCACTGGCAAGGAATCGCCACCCTACTCGCCAAAGATGGCAAAACCCTCATCGTTGACCCCGACTCCGACGATATCCAACCCCAACTCTTAAACCTGTACATCTTGAGCGAAGCATTAGGCATAATCCTCTATCAAAAAGGCTTCTTTTTACTCCATGCCAGTGCCATAAAAATAGGCGAACAAGTTGTCATCTTTGCTGGAACTCCCGGTGCGGGAAAATCTACCACTGCTGCGGCATTTGCCAAATGCGGCTATACCGTACTCGCCGATGATATGGTTGCCATATCCCTCGATAATCCAGGGAAAACCATAGTTTACCCCGCGTTTCCCCAGATAAAAATATGGCAATCAGCCGTCAAAGGATTGGGTTATAATCCATCGTTATTACCCCCACTTTTCCCCGGTTCCCGCAAACGGGTTATCCGGCAAAAAGAAAACTTTCCCGTTGACTCATTCCCCCTGGCTCATATCTTTATATTAGAGGAAGGAGCAGACCTAAAGATCACTAAAATGGACGGAACTAATGCTTTTTTTAGCCTAGCACGTTTCTTTCCCTTACCCAGTGACCTTCTGCAAGGAACTGCCCTTGAGCGTCATTTTCAGCAATGCGTTCAGTTGACAGAGGATGTGGATATATGGAAAGTGGAGAATCCCAAAAATTTCGAGGCGCTGAAGAAATTGGTGCGGTGGGTGGAAGGGGAGTTAGGGGAAGACAGAGTAAAAGATAACGTTTTTTGTTCGATTAGTTGAATTAAGGAGACAGATGATGAGCAATGATGTAGGAAAGATGAGAAAACAGGAAATGAATTTACCTTATGAACAACCCAATCTCAAGAAATACGGCTCGATGAAAGAGTTTACACTTGGTTCAGGTGGAAGTGGCGGTGATGACATGGGGAGTGATAATGACGCAATAGCAAATGATGCGAAAGCTATTGATGATGGTGATTTTCAGGTGGGGGATTGATTGTAGAAAATAACGCATAAGCTGTCATGCATTTAAATTGGGTATTAGTAGCGAGCAAGATGCTCTAACTTAGAAAGGTGACAGTTATGCTAAGTGCAAAAGAGACTAATCGATTAAATCTTGCCTACGAGCAACCCAAGCTCATCAAATATGGAACTATCAAAGCCTTGACATTTGGCACATCAGGAAGCACAGCGAGTAATGACTTACTCGGTTTTGGCGGTGCTTTAGGTATCGATGAGCAAGAATATTCAGACCTAGTCGATGCTCTTTTTGATGAAGAAAATGTGTAATTTGTTACGGATCTACGCAGCAACCTTAAGACGTATTATGTTGACTTTGTAGTTACACTTGGGATAAAGACATGAATATAGGCAAGGAAACAATAGACGATCAAATAAAAATACTTTTCTATGAGCAACCAATTCTCAAAAAATACGGGACGATGAAAGAATTGACATTTGCTTCCGGTGGGAGTGGCGGTGATTCTTTAGGAAACTCTAATTTTAATAGAACTGATAATGCAAGAGAGAATCAAGGCGCTGACGGAAGTAATCGTGATAATGATCAGGGGTTGGACAAGAGCGGTAATGATAAGGAATCTGATACTTCTCGTGACTTCTCGTAACTTATGGCATAAAAAAACTCTTCATTTCCCCCTCATCCCCTAACCCCTTCTCCCACCGTGGGGAGAAGGGGAACCGGACTCTCTTGCTCCCCTCTCCCCGGCGTGGGAGAGGGGCTGGGGGAAAGGGGTGGAGCTTAAGTTGACACGCATGACCGACGTGCGCCCACTTTAGCCGCCATGTAACTTCAAATCATAAAGATGGTCAAATTTATAGAACTAAGAACCTATAAGTTATTGCAGCGCAGTAGAAATAACTAATCAGTTAACAATACACCAAAAACCAGCAACCATAATCTTTACAGCATTCTGACTTCTGACTCCTGACTCCTAACTTCTATGTATTCCAAATTTTCCACCCTCATCTCCCCCTTGAACATAGAAAACTTCTTCCACCACTACTACGAAAAAAAATACCTCCACCTCTCCCGCAACACCCCAACCTACTACGACGCCATCCTCAACACCGATGACATCGACCTATTCTTCCAAAACAAAACCTTACCCAGTTCCCATCTGCGAATCGTCAACAACGGCGAAGAATTACCCGCCTATAAATGGTCACACCGCAACTCATCAACCGCTGATAACGACAAACTCTTCGTCCTCTTCAACCAGGGAAATACCCTAATTATCAACTCTGGCAATAGCTCAATTCTCAAACTAATCAACTATTGTGCCGACTTAGAACGCGAACTGCAACTCCGCTTACAATTCAACATCTACATCACCCCTGTCAACGCCCAAGGATTTGCCCCCCACTACGATGACCACGATGTCTTCATCTTACAAACCACAGGCACAAAACGCTGGCGTTTATACCATTCTCCCATCGAACTTCCCTCCCAAAAACAACCCCACTGCAAACAAAAAGGTAAATACGAACTCGGAGAACCCAGCTTTGAAGTCGAACTCAAACCCGGTGACTTACTCTATATTCCCAGAGGACTCATCCACGACGCCATCACCACCGACACCGCCTCCGTTCACATTACCTTGGGATTACATCCCAACTACTGGTTTGAACTCCTCCGAGAAGTCGCCGACATCGCCGAAGACAAAGCCGAATTCCGACGCGCTGTTCCCCATGCTTTAATGAATGAACAGTATCACCAAGACTTTAAAGCCGAATTTCGCCAACGCCTGCAAGCATTAATCGATACCCTAGACGTAGACGAACTCCTCACCCGGAAATCTGAACAGTATATTAGTAACAAACGTTCCGAAGACCAAAACCGCTTCAAAGATTCCATTCAACTCAATAAGCTGAATCTCAACACCGTCCTATCCCGCCGAGAAAATATCCTATTTACACTGGACAAA
>CAKZMA010001121.1 GCA_937127375.1 uncultured Coleofasciculus sp.
TGCGAAATCGGGAGTTTGCCAAGAATCCTGACGTAGTTTTCTCTCAACTCCACCAGGCGCTGCATTTACCGGATGTAAACTATTCCTTACCCATAAGACTTAGACAATCCCGACATCAGCGCTGGCGGGACATTTTAACTGAACAGGAGCAAAAGTCGCTCAAGGCTTTTATAGAAGCCCATTACAACCAGATAACCTCTTTAAAATATGCAGATACTACAATAGCGCTATAGCGGCGTAAACAGAGATACGGTAAATCACAAATTAGCACTCATAACCGAAATCAGCTAAGTTTATTCCGATCAAACTACTTGTTCGTTGATTACTTTGACGAAAAGAATCTCCAACACGCTGATCGATGAATTGCTTCCACTGATTTTCTATCCGCTCATGAATGCTAGCTGGCATCAGCTTATCGGCTGCTGCTGATAATTTACCCGTAATGTGCATCCCCATTCTATTATACAGCGGAAACAAGAAATTTAATTGCCGTTTCACCACTAACTTGCCCCCTCGATAAGCCGGATTTTTAATAACTTGTTTTCCAGGTAAATTTCCTATTGATCCGCTAAATTTTAAGATATTTTGAGCGAAACTTTGTGAATCTTTCTTTAATAATTCAAAAGGCATAACCAAAACATTTTCTTGACCGAAAACGTTTTGATAATGTTCAATCAATGAATCGTATTTTACAAAGTCTAATTTAAAAATTGGATGTGAATCATTTGCTTGTTTTTTATCCGTTGGGATAGTACCGAAAAATTCCTCTATGGTTGGAGTCATACCAAACTTAATACACTGTCCATACGCCGAAAGCAAAATTGATTTCTGTTCCCGTATTATTACCAGAATTCGCGCTTCAGGAAAGGTCTTATGAATTCTATCTGCAACCTCTTTTTTCCAGCTTTTACGCATTAAATCACCGCTTAAATGCTCGTGAGATAATACGGGGATCAGATTTTGCTGAGTAGCTTCCTGCAAACCTGATTTAAATGTTCTGCGTAATGTATCAGCATCAAAAGACGAATCGATCGGTTTCACAAATTGCTTCTTAGCTATCTTAGATTTAGCACCCCAATAAGCCAAAAAACCTGTTTGTTTATCAGCAAACATAACCTGCTGTAGCCAGGATGAGGCACATTTGGGATAACCAATATGGATCAAAATTCGTGTATTAGACATATTTGATTGCTTTTTCTACTAGCTCTCTCAGTTTATTAATATTAACATATTGACCAGCATTATCCTCTTGACACACAAATACACCGTACTTCAAATTCCTAATTGCAGCAAGTTTCCGATATACGGGATTCCCACGACTTTTCCTGAACAACTCAATAAAGACGGATTCAGACGGTGTAAATACTAGATTAGCAAAAGCCGCACCGTGACTGCCTATAATCATCTCAGCTTCTTGAAAAATTTTCACTTGCTCTTCTAAGGAATAATTGCCGGGACAAATTGTTTCAAAGCCAAACTCCGAAAGAAGTTCTTCAACCTCTACTTCATTGGAGACATATCGCTCTGCCGAATCCCGACGAGACACATAGATACGTCGCTTTCCTTTGGTAATCGTTTCTGTTAAAAAATGGTTTCTTAGCCATTCAATGGCTAGAGGCGAAGGACTACAGGGAGGAGAAAACAACGTGGGTATATGTAGTTTCTCAAACTGATATACGCCATCTTCTAAGAATTGTACCTTATCTAAGTATCCTGTAATCTTTAGACTATCATAAACATACTTAGCCAGTTTATTTTTAGGCATAATTAAGGGTAAATCCCTTAAACGCTCGTCTTCTTCAACCATCCTAATTCTTGGTAAAATCTCCACCAGCCAATGATAGTAGTTGTTTAGAGACGGCATCGCCAACAGAACACCTTCTGGCATCTTGGTCTTCTTAGCAAAAGGAATGGTTTCTAAGGCGATCAGATATCGGGGTTCACTGACAAATTTTGAAGACCCTCGTAACCCTTCTACAAAAACTTTTCCTTTCCATCGATGTACAGGATAGGGAAAGGATACATAAATATCAGACGCTGATAGTATTCCAGCAGGATAAGAAGTTTTAGAAGGAAAAGACTCTTTGAGAAATTCTCCTTGGGTATCTTTGTTGTAAAACAGCGGTTTTTTAAATTCCGGATGTTGAAAATTATAAACTATGCTTGTCTGGAACTCTTCAGAATTAGGGATTGACCAAGCACTACAGACTCTCGTGAATGGACTTTTTTCAAAAATTTTAGAGTCTTTAATAAATTTGGAAATAGATTTGTAACTTTTTCTGGAGATAAATTTATCCTTAGCCAATAGAGCAAGTTTATTCATATTGAATTTGCCTTGGGGTAAGAATTCAGGCGTAACGGTTAGATAGGCGACTCTCTAAGGTATAGTGTGAGAAGATGACTCTACTATACTATCAAATCAATGAGCTGCATTGGGGTAGTCACCATTGGCAGAAATGAAGGGGAACGACTAATTCGCTGTCTCAAGTCCGCGATCGCACTCCTTCCCCAAGATACACCCATTATATACGTAGACTCCGGTTCCACGGATGGCAGCG
>CAKZMA010001122.1 GCA_937127375.1 uncultured Coleofasciculus sp.
GGGGAGATGGGAGTTGTAGGGGTTTGGTCTCCAAACCCCATTTCTTATGTAGGGGAAGATGATTCCATGACGAATGACTGTATTATGAAACCATTTTGTACCGACGAATTTCTAATTTTAATTGTGGATGATATTGCCCAAAACCTACAAGTGATTGGCGATATCCTGGAAGGTGTTGGCTATGAGACAACCTTTGCCACCAGTGGAGAACAGGCATTGGTACGGGTGAAAGTGGCTTGTCCCGATTTAATCCTATTGGACTTAATGATGCCTCAAATGAACGGGTTAGAAGTATGTGAAAAACTTAAATCTGAACCCGAATTAGCGGAGATTCCGGTCGTCTTTTTGACTGCCAGTAATGACAAAAAAGATTTAATCCAAGCCTTCGATCAGGGGGCTGTTGATTATGTCACCAAACCCTTCAGCCCCCCGGAACTGCTAAGTCGAGTCCGCACTCATTTGGAGTTAAAACATACCCGTGATCAGTTAAAAGAAGCCCTGCACCAGCAATGTAAATTAACCGCAGAATTGAACCGATTAGCGACCACCGATCCCTTGACTCAAGTCTGGAATCGGCGTCATTTGCTCACTCTCGGACAGCAGGAACTTAATCGGGCAAAGCGGTATCATCGCGATTTATCGGTGTTGATGGTTGATATTGACCACTTCAAAAAAATCAATGATACTTATGGTCATGCGATCGGTGACAAAGTTCTAATAACCTTAACCCAAACCCTCGCTAAATCCATGCGTAGCACGGATCATTTTGGCAGATTTGGGGGAGAAGAATTTCTTGTCTTTCTCCCCGAAAGTGATAGTAAGGCGGCTGCCAATGTCGCCGAACGAATTAGAGAAACTGTGGCAACAATGATGATTTCAATACCGGAGACAGACTTAACCCTAACGGTTAGTATTGGTGTAGCAACCCACAATGATGATTCAACTATAGAAATGTTGATTAAACAAGCCGATGATGCCCTTTATCACGCCAAAAACCAGGGACGCAATCAAGTTGTTGTCGTAGAGAGTGAAAATAATAGCTCTAAGTAAACAGACAGATACCCGATTTTTCCAAGAAGTCGGGTATCTTGCTTATTACCTCGTCAACCTATTGACTTGGTATTTGTATTAACTAATACAGAGACTGTTTTCAAATAACTACTGTTCATGAACAAGATTAACACTGATAATTTTTTAATTCTCATTGTAGATGATGTTAGTCATAACCTGCAATTTATTGGGGATATTGTAGAAACTGCTGGATATGAAACCACATTTGCCACAAATGGACAGCAAGCCATTGAGCGAGTGAAACAGGCTAGACCTAACCTAATTTTACTCGATTTAATGATGCCCGATATGGACGGTATTGAGGTTTGTTCAATTCTGAAAGCTGATCCAGATTATTGCGATGTACCCATTATTTTTCTCACAGCTAGTCAGGAAACGAATTCTGTAGTTAGAGCTTTTCAAGAAGGGGCTGTAGACTATATCACTAAACCCTTTAAAAATGAAGAAGTTATTGTCCGCATCGAGAATCATTTGCGTCTGTACATCCAAGAAAAGCAACTTGAATCCCAAAACTTGCGGTTGCAGGCGGAAATCCAAGAGCGCATTAAAGCAGAAGCAGAACTCAAGCAAAAAACAACTCAACTGGAGCAAACCTTAAATGAGTTGAAATCGACCCAAGTTGAACTAATTCAATCCCAGAAAATGTCTGCCCTGGGACAAATTGTTGCTGGAGTTGCTCATGAAATAAATAATTCGTCTAACTTTATTATGGGTAATATAAATCATGCTATTTATTATTTCCAAGTGTTTGATGAGCTGATCAAGTTATATCAGCAACTTCACCCAGAACCTAACTCAAAAATAAATAATTTTATTGAAGAAAATGAGTTAAATTTTTTACTAGACGATTGTCCCAAAATGATGAATTCGATAAAAATAGGAGCGGAACGCCTGGATCAGATTGTTTGCTCACTCCGTAACTTTTCCCGACTGGATGAAGCCCAGATCAAAACTGTGGATATTCATTCAGGGATTGACAATACACTGCTAATTTTACAGCATCGACTCCAATCTGTTGGAGCGCGTCGGGAGATTCAAGTCGTTAAAGAGTATGCTCAACTGCCTCAGGTGACTTGTTATGTCAGTCAATTAAATCAAGTCTTTCTACTTTTCCTGACTAATGCTATTGAATCCCTGGAAAATGTATCAGGAGTCATACCCACCATTACGATTCGCACCGAAGCGGTTCAGACTCCGAGTCTACAACCAACCAATGATTCATCCCAAACAATAGATTTCATTAACATTTATATTAGTGACAACGGTTGTGGTATTGATCCGGATATAGTCCCCAAAATATTTGACCCGTTTTTTACTACTAAATCTGTCGGTAATGGCACAGGCTTAGGGTTGTCAATTAGCCACCAAATTATTGTACAGAAACACAAAGGTAAAATTCGCTGTCATTCAACGCCGGGACAAGGAACAACGTTTATTATTACAATCCCCTTAACTTTGCCCGCCCAGTAGGGTGGGCATTGCCCACC
>CAKZMA010001123.1 GCA_937127375.1 uncultured Coleofasciculus sp.
CAGCAATTGGCGCAGGATTTAGAGTTGAGTGTTTTGGGTTAATTTTCAGCATCGGAATGATATTTTTTTAACGCAGAGAGACGCAGAGGGAAAGCGCAGAGGTTCGCAGAGGGGTTGTTTGATCAAGATTGTGTAGGGTTTTGAAATTGTTGGAAATACTAGGTTAGTCGTCTTTAGACGACTTTAGCTTTTAGCCTTGGGTTTTAACCTAAGGCGGGTTAATGGGACAGTGCAAAAAGTAATTATTAATACAATTCATATTTCAGGAATGTGCAAGAAATAGACCCGTTATACACCGGAATCCGTCGCGATGCTTTTAATCCTACTCGCTTTGCCAACTGCTTATTCCCAGTTAAAATAAATGCTGTCCAGCCTTTAAACCGTTGTTTAAAAATATCACCGAGTAATTTATATAACTCTCCCAGTTCCTGAGCATTCCCTAACCGTTCTCCGTAAGGAGGATTGCAGATAATTATTCCGCGATCGCCTGGCGGTTCTAGTTGGGAAAGGTCTTGTTGAAGAAAGGTAATCTGATCTAAAATGCCACAATCCTGGGCATTACTCCGGGCTTGGTTGAGGATATCCGCCTCGCGATCGCACCCTATAATCGGTGCGGCTAATTCCTGGTGCTGACAGGCTTTTGCCTGGTTGAGGAGTTGTTGCCAAAGGGTGGGATTAAAGTCTAACCAATGCTCAAATCCAAACTGTTCTCGAAACAAGCCAGGAGCAATATTTAAACTGATTAAACTAGCTTCTAAAGGTATCGTTCCTGAACCACACATGGGGTCTACTAACGGTAACTGGGGATGCCATTCTGCTAATTCTAACAATGCAGCCGCTAAGGTTTCTTTCAGGGGAGCAAGCCCCATGGCAGATCGATATCCGCGTCGATGTAGACTGGTTCCTGAACTATCTAAACTGAGAATACATCGATTTTGATGAAGATGAACATTAACTAACAAGTCAGGCTTGTCTATATTAACACTCGACCGCTTCCCAAACTGACTGCGTTGTTGATCAACGATCGCATTCTTTACCTGGAGGGCGGTAAAGTGGCTATGATTAAGCTGTTCCGTCTTTCCGGTTGCATTCACAGCCAAGGTTTGCTGCGGTTTCAGGTATTGTGCCCAGGGGATAGTTTGCACTCCCTGATACAGTTGTTTCGCATTCGCACAAGGAAATTCGGCTAAAACAACCAGTACCCGGAAAATCGTTCTCGCCCAGAGATTCACCCGATACATTAACGCCGTATCCCCCTGAAAATGCACTCCCGTAAAATCCGGATGCACCTCCTGCGCCCCTAGGTGTTCAAGTTCTTGCGCCGCAATGGGTTCTAATCCACGGGCGACTGTAGCAAAGTAATGGTTCACGTTTTATGCAGGTGGGGATTGTCATTGGTCATTGGTCATTGTAGGTACGAAGCGTGTCAGAAGCGCGAGTCATCAGAATCATCAAATAACTGGGTCATGTAGTCAAAGTTTCCTTCACCGACATTTTTTCGCAAGATGTTGATAATCGTTTCTGGGTTATCGTAAGGACCACTAATATAAAAGGGTTTACCATTGCGACCCATTTGAATTTTGGGTTGACCACTCCACTTACCTAAATGAAATCGCGATTGCTGAAAATCTTGATGGGGTTTAAATCCTAATTGTTCGGCATAGTCTACGGCACTATACACTAGGGCTTGGGCTTGTTCAAGGGTAATTTTTTGAGAACCTTCGGGAAAGCCTTGATAGGCATAGTCTAACATCTGTTTATATTCACTGGAATTGAATTGGCGCGGACCCATGGTATCTTTGACGCCGAGACACCATAAATCCAGTAAGTAAGTACAAACGGTGAATCGGTCATACTTGGCTTTGCGGGTAATACAGACTAGGGCTAACCCTCCGTCAAGATTGTCCTCAGTTTCTTCAATTGGCTCTGAATTGTCATGGAGATAATAGTCCGCACAGTTAGCGTTGACGAAGCATTCACAAACGGGTTCTAATTCCCCTGAAGCAACACGGGAAAGTGTTTTTTCCTCCGCCTGTTCTTTGATATAGGCGGTGACTTCAGCCGCCCGTAATCCTAATTTGCGAGCAATTTGTTTGGGTGTTAAGTTGCGATCGCGTAGTTCGGTGATTTCCTGTTTTTGTTCGGGTGTCATAGTTTTGTCTTATGTTATTCGTCATACTCGAAGAGTTTTGTCGAGCAGTGATCGGTGAGGTAGGGCGGGTTTTGTT
>CAKZMA010001124.1 GCA_937127375.1 uncultured Coleofasciculus sp.
GGGGGAGATGGGGAAATGATGATCCCCCCGTTAACTTTAATTTTCTCTACCTATTCAACATAAACAACCTACGCTCAAATATTTAGAGGAGCGTAGGCTTCCGGCTTTATTGGTGATAGTTAAGATATAATATGCGCCTGGATCAGACTCCGTTACATAAGACTTACTCAAGGTTAAAGGTGTCCAGCTTTTTAATTACAGCTAATCACCCCTGAAATGGCTAAACTTGCCCCGACAAAGGCATGATGGTTTGGGCTTGCCTTGATAGTGAAGGCTGATGAATGGGTAACTCCTTAGGCTAAAGTTTCTGGGCAGTATCCTAGTCCCATGGTAAACTGTTGGCGAAACGCTTCAATATCAGTCTTGTCAGGGTTACCATGAGATACCACAGCGACTTGGTAGCGACGCATGACATCGATTGGAGATTGCCCGGTATCGAGGCTCCAAAACGCCATTTGCAATCGCATGTCGGGTTGGAACGGAATTCCCAATTCGCGCATGAAGGCTTGGAAATCTCCATGTTGCTGAGGCGTGAGGGGATGGTTCATTTTAACTTTAATGACCCAACCATCAATTTGATGAATCACTGTTGTATATTGAACGGGAAGCTGGATCATGGAGTGGAGGTACTCAACCACTCGTAACGTTAAACTCGCATTGGCTAAAAAATAAAGGTAATCCATAGGGCAGCTAGGGGTGGAGTCCAAGGAAGTGCTATACCTTCATTCTGACAACGGGGATCAGGAATTGGTAGGGGAAAAGCCCCCGCTCTCAACTGGGGGATCATACCCAATTCCGTTATTTTAGTTCTTGGTCTTGTGTCTTTGGGGATTAGTACCCGATGGCACAAGACAAGTCGCGGTATAGAGTAGAGCTAAAACCCTAACCCGTTTATTACCTACCCAATTTATCAAAAATTGCTCATAAGCTGTACTTGATCCGAAGAACCACCAATGACGAATGACCTATTGCTTTCCAGCTATAACTATGATCTGCCAGAGGGTCAGATTGCTCAAACACCGATTTCCCCTAGAGATAGTTCTCGTTTGCTCGTGGTTGAGTCTCCAACTCAGCACCAACACTGCATTTTCCGAGATTTACCTCAGTTATTGCGTTCCGGCGACTTGTTGGTTTTGAATAATACCCGTGTAATCCCAGCTCGACTTTATGGTCGGAAGGTAACGGGTACGCCGGTGGAAGTGTTATTGCTGGAGGAACGGGGACAGAACTGTTGGTTGGCATTGGTGAAACCAGGACGACGGCTAAAAGTGGGTTCAACGATAGTCTTTGAACCTGATCAACCTATTGTTCCGGCAAGTCATGGGAAGACTCCCCTATCTTCAGACGATACAGAAACACCAAGACAGGACAATATAAAGAATAGATCTCCCCTGAAGGCAAAAATTATCGCCAGAGATGATGCAACCAGTGGGCGTCTATTGCAGTTTGACCTACCCAAGGGGCAGTCCCTAGTCACCCTGTTACCCGACTACGGTCAAGTGCCTTTTCCGCCTTACATCACCCACTCTCAAGCCACACCCGATCAGTATCAAACCGTATACGCCCAAATCCCTGGTGCAGTAGCCGCACCGACAGCCGGATTACATTTCACCCCTGAACTTTTGGAACGGTGTCACAGCAGCGGAATTGAGCAGGCGTCGATTACCTTGCACGTTGGTGTTGGTACATTTCGCCCGGTGGAAATCGAAGATGTAACGAATCATCAAATGCATGGCGAATGGTTGGAGGTATCCGCCGCAACGGTGGCAAAAATTCAGCAAACCAAAGCCGCCGGGGGGCGGGTGATTGCCGTTGGTACAACTGTGGTTAGGGCGTTGGAGGGGGTGGCGACGAGTGGGGAGTTGCAGCCCTATTGTGGCAAAACTGAATTATTTATTTATCCCGGCTATCAGTGGCGGGTGGTCGATGGGTTGATTACCAATTTTCACTTGCCCCGTTCTACCTTGTTGATGCTAGTGAGTGCATTGATTGGCAGAGAACGACTGTTGAAGTTGTATGCTGAAGCGATCGCGTATAATTATCGATTTTATTCCTTTGGTGATGCCATGCTGATTTTGCCAGAAGCGGTTAACCATTAAAAGGCAACCAATCGGGGAGTGAAATTGGCACTATTAAGTAAGATAGGACGCTATACACCCTTTCCCCCGCCCACATTCCTTATTCAATTTCCCAATCGTCTTCTACCATGTCTAAACACTACCACTTCCGCTTTGGACTTGCCGCCGCCCTATTCGCACTCAGTTTCCTGTCGGTTAGTCCCGCCTTGTCCAATAGTCTACCCAAGCGCCAGCACAGTAAGCAGTTAGTTGAAGGATTATACACGAATGACCTAGAAGCGGCGACCTTTTTTCAACAAGGAGTCATGCGCTACAATCGCAGCGACTTCAAAGCCGCCGAGTTAGCCTTTCGCAAAGCTCTACAGGAAGATCCGTTTATCCCCATGGCACGGTATTTACTGGGGAATGCCCTGTTTCAGCAAGGTCAGATTGCCGCAGCCGCTGAACAATACCAGATGGCGATTGGTCTCGATCCGAATATGCCAGAGGCACATTACAATCTAGGTTTAATGTTATACCAGCAAGGCAATATCGAGGAAGCGATTAGTGCCTATCAACAGGCGATCGATCTTAATCCCAGTTTAGCCGCCGCTCGCTATAATTTGGGCTTAGCATTAGAAGCAGTCGGTGATACTGAAGCAGCGCTGAGTGAATACACACAAGCCGTTCGCCTCAATCCTAACTCAGCGGTGGCTAAGTACAATTTGGCATTACTACTCGCCAAACAAAACCAAGTCGATTCCGCGATCGCGGCACTACGGCAAGCCCTTCGCAACGATTCCCAATTCGTACAAGCCCATTACCAACTCGGATTGCTACTGGCTCAACAAAACCAGATTACCGAAGCCAAAAATTCTTTTCTCAGAGCAACCCAAATCAATTCCCGATTTGCATCGGCTCACTATCGACTGGGGCTAATTTTTCTGCAACAAGGGGATGCAGAAGAAGCTATTCGCAGATTTGATTGGGTAACGCAGCTCGATCCTGACAATGTGGATGCTTATCGCCAATTGGGAGCCGCACTGATTAAAAATGGCGAATACGAGGACGCGATCGCGGCACTGGAACGCGCCATATCACTCGATCCTTACGATTCGCTGGCACACTACAATTTAGCCGTAGCACTGCATCGAAATCAGCAGTATGAGGACGCGATTTCCGAATATCAACAAGCCATTCTACTCAATCCCAAACTATCACTCGCATTTTACAATCTGGGAATAGCCCTCCAGCAAGTTGGACGGGGACAAGAGGCAGTTTCTTTCCTCTTAGAAGCCCGGAATTTGTTTATTGAAGAAGGCAATTTGGAGAAAATTGATGCGGTTGACCAGTATCTGACCCAACTGAATATCTCATCCAACCCATTGCCCAATTCATTCCAGCCAATGCCTGCAATAACCGAAGAACCTTAGAGCGTCGGTTCACTAATAGTCAAGAGCCTTTTCGGTTGAGGATGGGCGCCAGAATGACCCTGGTTGCTTTATAGCGCTTTGCGCTGTAATAAAGTACAGTAGATCAAAGTCCCCCTTTTTAAGGGGG
>CAKZMA010001125.1 GCA_937127375.1 uncultured Coleofasciculus sp.
GTTAATGGGATTCCACCCGATATTGGTTTTATACAAGATTATCGGTTTTCCCCAATCATGATGTAGAGACGTTGCATGCAACGTCTCTACAATGGTCATGTCACCGACTATTCTATCCCTTCAATCCGATCCTCAACCTCCTGATACAACTCCCGCAACATCTGCAAATTACTCTCACTCGTCTCCCAATACCCGCGTCCATTCACTTCCAACAACGTGGACACCACCTTGCGGAAGGAATGAGGGTTCAAATTCATCAACCGCTGACGCATCGCTTCATCCTGGATAAACGTCTCATTGGCTTCCTCATATACCCAGTTATCCACCGCGCCAGCCGTTGCACTCCAACCCATGGTATTGACTAACCGCTTCGAGAGTTCTCGCACTCCCTCATAGCCGTGACTCAGCATTCCCTCATACCATTTCGGGTTGAGTAACTTCGTCCGCGCATCTAAACGCACCGTCTCCGATAACGTCCGCACCTGGGCGTTTGCTGTCGTCGTATCAGCGATATAAGATGCAGGCGTTTTCCCATCTTGACGCAGGGTTGATACTACCTTCGTCGGATCAGAATCAAAATAGTGAGACACATCCGTCAGACTAATCTCCGACGAATCCAGATTCTGGAACGTCGCCTCCGCTGTTTTCAACGACGACTCGAAAATCTGGCGATTCTGTTCCATCGTTCCCGGATTATCTGCACTAAAGGCAAAGGATTTCCGGGTTAGGTACATATCCTGTAACTCGGATTCGCTTTCCCATGTGCTATTCTCCACCGCCAGATTCACATTCGAGGCATAGGAACCCGATGCATTGGAGAACACCCGCGTCGCCGCTTGACGTAGATTAATCCCCATATCTTCTGCTTGTTTTACCGCGTGTTTGCGGACAAAGTTCATCTCCTCAGGTTCATCCGCCTCAGCCGCCATTTTCACAGCTTGATCCAATAGATTCATCTGGTTGATAAACAAATCCCGGAATACCCCAGAACAGTTAATCACCACATCCACCCGGGGACGCCCTAATTCTTCCAGGGAAATCAGTTCTAACTTATTCACTCGCCCTAACGCATCGGGAACGGGTTTCACCCCAACCATCCACATGATTTGTGCCAGGGATTCCCCGTAGGTTTTGATATTATCGGTTCCCCAGAGAACACAGGCAATGGTTTCGGGCCAAATTCCGCCATTTTCCGCCCGATGTCGCGCCAATAAGCGATCTACGACGATTTTTGCCGATTTTACGGCGGCGGTGGTGGGGATGGATTGGGGGTCCAGGGCGTGGATATTTTTCCCGGTGGGTAATACATCTGGGTTGCGGATGGGATCACCACCGGGTCCGGGTAGGACATATTCCCCTTCCAAGGCTTTCAGCATCGCCCCAAGTTCGTTATCGGCGACAATTTGCTGGAGACAGAATTCCAGATACTCAAATAGGGGTTTAATTGCATCCGAGTCAACTTGACAGTACCCCGCATCAATTAATGCTTCTATCCAAGGGGTGCGCTTCCGCATATTAAAGAAGTTCAGACTCGTCACCTTGGACACCCGCCCCTCGGCATCGGTTTGGGCTTGAACTAACGCCGCTACAGCCGCGCGAGTGGCTTGGGTGATGTCTTGCAGCAACTGTACATCTGCTAAGACACCTCGGTCATTATTTTGGTAAATCTCGTCGATATCCCGGTTGATGCTGTTGGCGATAATTCGCAGTAGACTCAGGATTTCTTCCTCTGGACGATCCAGACTGGCAATATTAACTAAAGTCGCGATCGCTTCCTCAGCCGTGGGCGGTTTACCAATGACATGTAACCCACAGGGTAACAGCCGCGACTCAATCTCCATCAGCTTTTTGTACACCAACCCCACCAGGGTATCCCGTTCCTCTGGGGTCAGTTCACTGGCGTCTTTTTCCGGTAAGGCGATATCGTGATCCAGATTCACCAAGCGGCATTTATCCATAATTGTGTTCACAATTGGAACGCCGCGTCCGGTGTCTTTCAGGGTTTGATAGGACCCAATTAATTCATTCAGTTCCTTCAACCCTTTATATAACCCCGCATTTTCTGCCGGAGGGGTGAGGTAGGAAATGGTTTCGGCGTAACTGCGCCGTTTCGCGATCGTGGCTTCACTGGGATTATTGGCGGCGTAATAGTAGAGATTGGGAATTGAACCAATTAAGTTATCTGGGTAACAATCCCCAGACATCCCCATCTGCTTACCGGGCATAAATTCCAATGACCCGTGAGTGCCAAAGTGTAATACGGCATCCGCTTGCCAGAGATGTTCTAAATAGGTGTAGTAGGCGGCAAACCCGTGGTGAGGACTGGCGGAACGGGAGAATAACAGCCGCATGGGATCACCTTCATAGCCGAAGGTGGGCTGCACGCCAATAAACACGTTACCGAATTGCTTACCATAAATGAGGAGGTTTTGTCCATCACTATTTAAATGTCCTGGCGGTGAACCCCAGTTTTCTTCTAAACGGGTGGAGTAAGGGGTAAACCGTTCATACTCCATTACTGACATCCGGTAGGCAATATTCAGTTCGGGACTGGCATATTGTGCCTGGGCGTCATGGATCACGTCTTGCATCAGCGCTTCGGCGGATTCGGGTAAGTCTTCTACGTCGTAGCCGTTATGCTTCAGGGCTTCCATGACTTTATAAATCGACCCGAAGACATCTAGATAGGCAGCCGTTCCCACATTTCCTTTATCTGGCGGGAAACTAAACACGGTAATTGCCACCTTCTTCGCCAGTTTCGGCTTACGGCGCAGGCTTGCCCATTTCAGCGCCCGGTTTGCCACGGCTTCAATCCGATCCTGAAGTGCGATCGCTTTCCCGGTGGTGCCATCTCGTCCGGATAATATAATCGGTTCGATCGCGCCGTCTAATTCGGGGATGGCAATTTGCAGGGCTACCTGAATCGGGTGCAGTCCCAAGTCACTCCCTTCCCACTCTTCTGTGGTTTGGAAGACTAAGGGCAATGCCACCATATAGGGACGGTTGAGGCGTTTTAAGGATTCTATGGCTTTGGGATGATCTTGTCGCGCTGGACCGCCAACTAGGGCAAATCCGGTCAGAGACACCACCGCATCTACCAGAGTAACGTTTCCTTGTCCCTTACTCGTGGGCATATCATAGAAAAAGGCATCCACAGGTTTGGAGAAATCCAATCCCCCAGCAAACACGGGCAGAACTCGTGCGCCCATGGCTTCCAGTTCCTGTACCATTGCCACATAATGGGCATCATCCCCGGTTACCAGGTGGGTACGTTGCAGAACTAAGCCCACACAGGGGGCGAAGGGATCTTTTAAATCCTCGGAGATATCGTCGCGATTGTTATACCAGGTGAGATACTCTTTGACATCCTCAAACATCTTGGTAGAGAGGGGATGCCAGAGACCCATATCTGGGTAAACCACCGGATCTTTAAATTCTAGGGTTTTTCCCATAAGCACATATTTATCTGCCAGCATTAACAGGAAGTTTTCCAGGTTTTGGGAGGAACCTCCTAGCCAATACTGGAACGAAAGCATAAAGTTCCGGGCGTCCTGTGCCTTATCGATGGGCATATATTTCAGGACTTTCGGCAGCGTCTGCAATAGCTTCAGCATCCCATCTTGGAAGGATGAGCCTGACTTTTCTTTACGCTTCTTCATGAACTGGGCGATCGCACTCTTGGATTGACCCAGTTGTGCCATGGAGAAGCTGCCTAATTTATTCAGGCGCATCACCTGGGGCATCGAGGGGAATACCACCGCTGCATCTAGGCGATCGCGATGGGGTTGAACGGCGGCGACTACCTTATCCGCTAAGTCTTCAATAAAGATCAGCGAGGCGATAAAGATATTGGCTTGGGCAATATCCTGCTCAAATGCCTGATAGTTTTGTTCGTCGCGGAGTTCTTCGATTAAGTAGCCACTGATTTCAATGGCGATATCCGGCTGATTTTGATTAATTGAACGGACAGCTGCAGATAAAGCACTTTGGTACTGTGGCTCTAGCACGACATAGACCACCTTCAGTACATGACGATTCTGGGGGTCATCGGGGGTGATGTGACGAATGGTGGACTTGACGTGAGTGAACATGCTGTTCTTGCTCCTTTTGATCCGTGTTCTCTTCTCATGGGTAGGGTTCCAGGGAAGGTTGGCTTGGCTTCCCTTGGAATCGGCTTGGCGTTACAGTTAGGGCAACTTTAGTGGTTTTACCAGAAAATGCTGACCGATGCAGCGTTTTCGCCCTTGTTTGACACAATTCGATAGGAAGTTGCTCACTTTACTTTACATTTATTTACATTTACTGAAGTATTCGCTCTAAATATTATTCACAAA
>CAKZMA010001126.1 GCA_937127375.1 uncultured Coleofasciculus sp.
ATAACAATAAATCGACATACTTTTTTACCCAGTCACCTCCATGAAAAATCTACAAAAATTTTGGCATAATGCCCACAATATAGAACCTCTCCCTGCCGACTATGAATCCTGGACGGCTGCAAAAAAGCAGGACTTGATTTGGCAGCAAAGAATTTTAGCATCCCGCTACGATACCCTACCGCCACTGAAAAAAATTGACGTTATCGGTTTATTTTTTACCTTTTTGAGCATCAAAATGGATCGCTTATCCGATGAAGCACCTCGCAAATGGAACAAAGCCATTCACGCCCACGCCAGTGTTGCTAAGGTTAAGTTGATCCCAACCCAGAATAGTCCATTTACTGGTTTATTTAAAGGTGCTGACTACGGTCTGCTTCGATTATCCCTCACCGGTGATCCCAGCGATCGCGGATTTGCCCCAGGGTTAGCCCTAAAGCTTTTGGTGGATGGCCAACCCTCGGAAAATGTCTCGGCGTTGGTTTCCCTCACTGGTCAAGGTAATAACTATAATTTCTTTGCCAATGAATTATCTAATATCGTTCCCGCAGAAAATGATTTAGGTTCTAAATTGATCAATTCAATCTTCCGCCGCGTCAGCAAATTTCCCCGCAAACTCTATTTGCAAGGCTTTGCCCAAATCGACCAAACGGGTCATCTAGAACCTGATCCCTTTTATCCCTATCGCCTTTTTCTGGTTCCCAATCCCAATCTTCAGTTTCCTGAACAGCCGCCCCATGATTTCAGAGATGACCTAGCCACGATTCCTGCTGGAACCCGTTTATTTTCCCTCTATGCTGTTGTTCCCCAAAACGTAGGAGACGAAAATGCTGACCAGAACGCTGATATCATAGACGAGCCAAGTTATCGCCAAAATGCCCAACTTATCGGACATCTGGAAACCACCTCGGAATTTGTGGCATCTTACTACGGTGATAGCCAACTATTTTTTAGACATCAGCGCTTCGCCAATCAATAATCCAGCTTCAACCACCATTGATACTCACAATCAAAGCCTGACTTTTGCCAAGCGTCTAAATCAACCTCAGTTAGTGGCGTAACCTCGGAACAGTGAGGCTGAATTCCTTGACTCAATAGCGCCCAAACCAGACTGCGCGTCACATCAAGTCCCGTTTTCCACCATGATTCTTGATTCCCCGGAATTCCCTTCTCCTGCACCGTATCCACATCAACCCAAATCCCATTTGCTCCCAAAAGAATTTGCGCCATCCACCCCGCTCGTGGTAGATGGGTGGGAGAAGTAATTAACTGAACATGACGCACCCCCCACTGCCGTAAAATCGGAATACCGAAGTAGAAATTACCAAACGTGGAATCCGCACATTTTTCTAACCAAACCTGACCCATGGGCGCGTTATACTTTTGGAATATGAGCAAAATACAGGGTTCATCAGAGCCTTGAGAAATCAAAACCGGAGTTTGGGGATGTTGCTTCACTAACTGAGTCACATAAACCTCCCGGCGAATACTTCCCCCCAAAACAAAGAACGTATCTACAGGTGCAGCGGCTCCTGCCGACAATCTGAAGATACTAGAAAGTAACCCTATACTAAGAATAACGACTAGGCTCAATAGCCCTAAGCCTAACCAGCGTAGTCGTTGCTTAGACAGTAGCCAACGCGCAACCCCTAGCCAATGGCGTGTTATCAATCGTCTCACTGAGGCTTACCACTTGATTCACTCTTACTGCCCGAGGCGAAGACATTGTCTTCATCACCAGGACAATAGGTCAACTGGCACAAAATTTCTGGAAATTAGCCAGATAAGTTGAGTATAGTAGCAATAGACGGATTTGATGCCGCCAGAACCATGCTATCCCTACTCAGGGAATGCTAATTATTGCAGCCAACGACTGGGTACGCTTTGACTGTCCGCTTTAAACCAACCCATAGTCTGTTCGACGTATTTCCCATGAATCAATATTCTAAAACCTTCCCTTGGCTGAAAAGCATCCTCGTAACGGGTGCGATCGCAACAACAGCCACATTATCATGGTTAGCCCCAATTGGCAGCAATCGCTCTGTCTTTGCGGCGCTTGAGGATAGTCCCAAGACGGTTGTTGATGAAGTTTGGCAAATTGTTAATCAGGAATACGTTGATCCCTCGTTCAATCAAGTGGATTGGCAAGCGACCCGTCAACAGCTACTCAACCGCAATTATACGTCCCCAGAACAAGCCTACAAAGCCATTCGCGACGCCCTAGAACCCATCGGTGATCCCTACACTCGCTTTTTAGAACCCGAACAATTCAAAGCCTTAACGGATCAAACAGCAGGTGAACTGTCTGGGGTAGGGATTCGCATGGGTGTGGATGAGAAAACCCAGAAGCTGGTTATTATTGAGCCGATTGAAAATTCACCGGCATTCAAAGCCGAACTTAAATCTGGAGACAAAATTATCGCTATTGATGGCAAATCCACTCAAGGGATGAGTGCGGAAGAAGCCTCGGCGTTAATTCGCGGAGAAGTTGGCTCATCCGTCACTCTGAAAATATCTCGTCAAGGGCAAAATCACTTTGATGTTACTTTAACCCGCGCTCAGATTGAGCTACCGTCTGTACACTATACCCTCAAGCAGGAAGGTCAAATGCGGGTGGGTTATATCAGCATTGATGAATTTAGTTCCCACGCACCTGAACAAATGCAACGGGCAATTCGCAATCTGAATAGCCAAGATGTGAATGGTTATGTTTTAGATTTGCGTGGTAATCCTGGTGGATTATTGTACGCCAGTATTGAAATTGCCCGGATGTGGCTCGATGAGGGTGAGATTGTCCACACCATTGATCGCAAAGGTGGAGAACAGAAGTTTTCGGCGAATCAAAGCGCACTAACTCAGCTTCCCCTGGTTGTTTTAGTTGATGGCAATTCAGCTAGCGCCAGTGAAATCCTAGCGGGTGCGCTGAAGGATAATAAACGGGCGAGGGTTGTCGGTTCGACGACGTTTGGTAAAGCTGTCGTGCAGTCTGTCCATTCCTTATCTGATGGTTCAGGTTTAGCGGTTACGATTTCCCGCTACTATCCTCCCAGTGGTATTGATATTAATCACAAAGGAATTAACCCTGATGTGAAAATTGATTTAACTCGCGCCCAACAGCGGCGTTTGGTTACCCAACCGATGTTACGTGCCACAATCGAAGATCCCCAATATAAGCAAGCGCTTACAGTTCTGGAAAATACGATGCTGGCAGAACGGGGTTTGAATCAACCGACTGAACCGATTAGTGTTCGCTAAACGTATATCTCCTGTTTATGACACAGGGCGGGTTTTGTTGAGAGGTTATCGGTAGATAACAAAATTAAACGGCTCGCGCCCGCCCCTACAATTGACAGGGATTGATCTGAGATACCAGTCAACGAAGAACGAACTAGCGTTGCGGTTCCATATCCCCGTACTTAATTAAAAGCGCGATCGCAATACTCACGGCAAAGATTAACACCATACTCAGCGCTGAACCAAATCCCCAGTTTTGGGTTGCGCCCAGAAACTGGTTGTAAATGAGACGAGATACCGTCATGCTGGAAGCCCCCCCTAACAACTCCGGATCAACGAAATCCCCCAAAGCGGTAATAAACACCAGAATCGAACCCGCCGCAATACCGGAAAAGGTTTGGGGTATGGTTACTTTCCAGAACGTTTGCACCGGATTAGCACCCAAATCCGCCGCCGCTTCCAATAAACGCCGATCTAATTTCTCTAAGGACGCATAGAGAATTAATACCATATACGGTAAATAACTATACGCCATACCAATTAATACCGCCGAACTGGTATTTAAGAGTTCCAACGCGGGTAAGCCAATCGAGGTTAAGATGCTATTGAGTACCCCGGTGGGTCGCAGAATCGTAATCCAGGCATAAGAGCGCAACAGGGAGGAGGTAAAATTGGGTAGGATAAACCCTAACAGGAGTAAATTCTGCCAGCGCTTCGGTGCCATCTGAGCAATCCAGTAGGCTACTGGGAACCCCAACACCAGACAAATCGCCATCGTACCTACTGCAAAAAACACGGATCGCCCCATCACCTGCAAATTGATTGGTTCAAAGACGCGCAGATAGTTCTCCAGTCCCGACGGGTTAACAATATCCCCCGGTTTAATATCAGGAACCAAGCTCAACTCGAAGATGATCAGAGTGGGTAAAACCAACAATAAAAACAGCCACAGTCCAGCCGGTCCTAATAACGCCAAGGGTTCTAACCACTGGCGTCTAGAACGGGTGGGTTCTTCGATAAATGGTTCAGCCTGATGATCTTTGGCTGCGGGATTGGGTAAGGAGGTGGGGGAAACTTTTTTGTCGGTAGACACAGTATAAGTATTGATTATGAATTAGTCAGCATTTATAGAAGGAGACAGAGGGCAAAAGTTGGGGTCATTTTAGGCGTTAAAGAAAGTCCTAACCGTTAGGACGACAGCTATAATTAGGCGCTGGTCAATTTAGTCCAATAGCGGTCATAGACGGCTTCAACATCTCCTAAGGGTTCCAAATTTTCGCACCGTTCCAGGGCTTCTTCTGGAGGAAATAGACTGGTATCATTTTTCAGGTCAGGCGGTAAGAGATTATAAGCAGCTTTATTGGGCGTCGCAAAACTTAGGCGTTCCACGATGCGTGCGGCGACATCCGGCTGCAACATAAAATTAATCCAAGCATAAGCGCCCTCGACATTGGGAGCGGTTTTAGGAATGGCTAGGGTATCAATCCAGAGAGAGGAGCCACTTTCTGGAAGCGCATAGCGTAAATCTTCATTTTCTGGCATGATTTCCGTGGCATCGGACGAATAACACATGGCAATCTTTAAATCTCCGCTGAGAATCTGGGGACGCCAAGCATCAGATGTAAAAGACGCGATCGCAGGTTTTAAGTCCATCAGGGCTTGATAGGCGGCTTGAATATGTTCCACGTTGGTGGAATTGTAAGAATACCCCAACTTTTTCAACGCCGCACCCATAACTTCTCGCACATCATTGACCAACGTCATCCGTTTTGCCAACTGCTGCTGATACACCCACAGATAATCCCAATCCTCTGGCGGGGGTTGGACTTGCTGGGTATTGTAAATCAAGCCTGTGGTTCCCCAACTGACAGGAACAGAGTGGCGATTCCCCGGATCATAGTCGGCTTGCTGAAAACGGGGAAACAACCGATACATCCCCTCGATGCGGGGTTGGTCGAGTTCTAGCAACATCCCCATATTGATCATCTTTTGCACCATGTACTCCGAAGGATAAATGATGCTATAAGCGCCCCCACCACCCGCTTGCAATCGAGCCAGCATTGCTTCATTAGAATCATAGACATCCGCGATCGCTCTAATCCCGGTTTCTTCTTCAAAGCGGTCTAACAAATCTTGGTCAGTATAGCCAGCCCACGTATAAATGTATAACAGATTGGCATCATCTTGACTCCCCGCCGCCGGACGCACATTCGCCAGTCTCCAGCCACACCCTGACAGCGTTAGCCAAGGTAGGGTTAAAGCCGCCGCTTGTAAAAACTGACGGCGGGTTGGTCGTTTTCGGGATGTTGGCTGATTAGTCATTAGTCATTAGTCATTAGTCATTGGTTATTGGTCATTGGTCATTAGTCATTGGTCATGGCTTTAACGCTATTAGCAACCAGTCATTAATAGTCATTGGTCAACAACCAAGGACAACTAAGAATTCCCTGTTCCCTGTTCCCTGTTCCCTAACGAAGAACGAAGGACGAATGACAAAGGACGAACAACAACTTTAGCAATAGCGGACAGATTGTTCTAGGGGCAAAGGTTCCCCAGTTTCAGCATCGGTGTTGTGACAGGCAAACATGATCTTGGGAGGAAGTTTCTCAAATTCGAGATCATTCCCTGTCCCTTGCAGAACATAGCCCCGTAATTCTTTGATGGGTAACTGGGTAAATTCGTCAATATCCGGCGTAAACGAACGCAGGATCAACGAGCCATGAGGTTGACACCCCCCCAAAAGTTTGGCGACAAAGAATTCCTTAATATCCAAATCCGTTCCATACGTTACCTTATGTCCCTGACGATTAAGGTCAATGGCAAACGACTCTCCATCACTATTGAGGAACGTCGCGATCGCACTCGAGTTACAGTGCGACTCCAATTCAGCTAAAAACAACCTGACTCCTGATTGTGCCATGGTAATTACTCCTCTAACGCGATACAATCGGTCGTTGCCCAACGGGCGTACACTGAGGTATGGGGTTCGGGTAGCTTGTTCATAGCATTATTCGGCAGCATAACCGTCAGGCGATCGCCAGTTAGGAGTTCCACGACCAAGTGAACGTGAGTTCCCAGATACATAACATGTTTGAGACGACCTTCAAAGCAATTCACGGTTGAGTTGGGTGGTGAAAGACTCAAGCGAATTTTCTCCGGACGCACGCTAACCACCATTTCCTTAGAGTTACTCATCCATTCTTTGGCGTCAGGGGATTGCACAACCATTTCCAAACCGCTGGACGTGATAATTTGTAGCGTAGAAGAATCGGCAGCGTGCAGGCGACCCTTAAACAGATTCGTATCACCGATAAAATCAGCCACAAAGGGGGTACGGGGACGTTCGTAGATTTCAGTGGGGTTGCCCACTTGTTCAATCTTCCCCGCCTCCATCACGGCAATCCGATCAGACAGGCTCAGCGCTTCTTCTTGGTCGTGGGTCACCATAATAAACGTTAACCCCAAATCCTGATGCAAGTTGGAGAGTTCCACCTGCATTTCTTTGCGAAGCTTAAAATCTAAAGCCCCCAAGGGTTCATCCAACAATAGAACAGTAGGACGATTCACCAAGGCTCGTGCTAATGCTACCCGTTGTTGTTGTCCTCCAGACAGTTGAGCGGGAAATCGATTGCTATAAGTTTCCATTTGCACCTGTTTGAGGGCTTGTTTGACTCGCTCCTCAACGTCTGTCCCCTTGAGTTTTTTCAGTCGCAACCCGAAGGCGACATTTTCCGCAACCGTCAGGTGATTGAATAGAGCATAACTTTGAAATACTGTATTGACAGGTCGGCGGTGAGGAGGTATATGATTCATGGGTTGCCCTTGAATCAAAACCTCACCTGCAGACGGAGACTCAAATCCTGCCACTAAGCGCAGGGTAGTCGTTTTACCGCAACCCGATGGACCGAGAATGCTAAAAAATTCTCCCCGTCGGATCTTCAAGTCAATTCCCCGAACCGCGGTCTCGCCATTGAAAACCTTGAAAACCTTGCGGAGTTCAACATCAAGCTCAGCCGTAGCATCCGGAGCGCGTTGGTCTTTAACGGAAGGTTGAAACATAATAATTCATTCACTAGCGCAAAGTCGCCCTGATTTAACCAATGAAACCCGATCCAATGTGAATTCGTTAATCCTTTTTTTTATACTTGGGTCTATTTTATCTGTCTACTAACCTGGCGGGGTGGCTTCAAAGAATTGACCCGCTAAAAATGCATTCGAGGAAAGGATGCGCTATTATTTCACCTTGATGCGACTGGGTTAACGACCTAGTTTGGCACAGATAAGCCACTTCTGTGAAAAAAGCGTCACAATCAACACTAGACTGAGTACAAACTACTAAAGAGAGTTGAGAAGCCGTTTACTATGACCGTGATTCAGCCCTATTCCGGAGGTCGCCAAACGACACCCCGTACCGTTGGACGCAATTACCAATCGGTCATTGTCATGCTGATTGTCAGTTTGTTCCTAGTCGGGGCAATGGGTTCTCGTTTGGCGTACTTACAGTTGGTTCAGGGAGAACGTAACCGACAACTGGCTGAAAATAACCGGATTCGGCTGGTGCCGAAGCAACCCGTGCGGGGCAATATTTTCGACCGTAAGGGCAAAGTGCTTGCCAGCTCTCGCTTGTCTCATTCAGTGTTCTTATGGCCCGTGGCGCTGAAAAAAGATGAATGGCCCCAAACGCGCCAACGTCTATCCCAACTGTTAGATCTTCCCGAAGATGAGATTCAAAAACGAGTCGAACGGGCTGGCTTTGATTCACCCTCGCTGATCCGAATTGAACGGGGGCTTTCACCTGCCCAAATCACCGCTTTACAGGAGTATAGCCATCAACTGGATGGCATCGAGGTGGATATCGAAGCGGTAAGGGACTATCCCAATGGGGATGTAGGTGCTCACGTTTTGGGATATACCGGGGAACTGAATGATCAAGAACTAGGACAACGTCGCGCCCAAGGGTATCGCATGGGCGATGTTGCTGGGAAGATGGGGGTTGAAGAAGCCTTTGAACCAAGCCTGCGAGGAGAATGGGGCGGTCAGCAAGTGGAGGTCGATGGTGCAGGTCGAGTTCTGAGGATTCTGGGTGAGAAAGAGGCAAAATCAGGCAAAGACCTGCAAATTACCCTTGATTTAAAGACCCAGAAGGCAGCCGAAGCCGCATTGGGGAATCAAAAGGGTGCGATTGTCGCCCTTGATCCCAGAAATGGAGCGGTTTTAGCCATGGTTAGCCGCCCTACATTCGATCCCAACATTTTCTCAAGCCGGATTACTCCAGATATGTGGAAGCAATTGCAAGGGAAAGGAAATCCCTTTGTCAATCGGGCGATGCGCGGATTTCCCCCGGCAAGTACGTTTAAGGTGGTGACCCAAACCGCGGGTATGGAGTCAGGGAAATTTGGACCAGGTACCGTGTTGCCCACCTTTGCCGCCCTGAATGTTGGGGGTACATCCTTTGGCGAATGGAACCGTGCCGGTTTTGGCCCGTTGGGATACCAGCAAGCTATGGCGTGGAGTAGTAATACGTTTCATGGTCAAATTGGCAAAGGGGTAGGTGGACCGACTCTGATTAAATGGGCAAGGAACTATGGATTTGGTCAACCCACGGGAATTGAGTTGTCTGAAGAAGCTGCCGGTTTGATTGCGGATGATACCTGGAAGCGGGAGCGCTTCAACTGGGAATGGACAGTGGGAGATACCGTGAATATGTCCATTGGTCAGGGATTTACTCAGGCAACACCCCTGCAAGTGGCAGTCATGTTTGCTGTTCCGGCTAATGGTGGCTATCGAGTTAAACCACATTTACATAAGGACACTGAGGCGTTAAACAATTGGCGGGTGTCAATGGAAATGAAGCCTTCAACGATAGACACACTACGTAAGGGATTACGAGCGGTGGTTGATGGTGGTACGGGACAAGTGTTAAATGTGCCTCATCTACCGCCGGTAGCTGGAAAGAGTGGCACAGCCGAAGCGCCACCTGGAAAGCCTCACGCCTGGTTTGGTGCCTTTGCGCCATTCGATAAACCCGAGATTGTCGTGGTCGCTTTTGCTGAACATTCCGGTGGTGGTGGCGGTTCCGTAGCTGCACCGATGGTTAAGCAGGTGTTGGAAGCTTACTTTGATGCCAAGTCCCCGGACGAGGCAAAGGAAAAGTAGGTAGGGCTGGGGAAGCTGGGGAATCTGGGGAAGCTGGGGGAGTTAGTTGTGAGTTAACTCACAACTCTACCTTACCCTGTTCCCTGTTCCCTGTTCCCTGACGAATGATAAAGGTGTACTAAGACAAATATCGTATTCAGATTACGTTAATTGGCTGATGCTAGCTCCGGGAAAGTTATTGTATCCTTAAAGTAGAATTCCGCTACTCCTGTATGATGTCGATGTCAAAAACATTGAGTGTGCATCCTAAATATATCCAAGCTGTCGAACAAGCTTGGAGATATAAGAGTAACGGACAAGAGCAAGAGCTAGCTGAACAGCTAGGTCGATCGCTACCTATTGTAATTAATAATCTTTTTCTCAAAGGTCAGCCAGTTAATCGGCTGAACTTTCTGCAAATTTGTCAGCTATTAGGACTGGATTGGCGAGAAGTGGCTGGCTTAGAGGGACAAGAATCATCGCTCACCTCTGTATCTTCTGTAGCCTTTAATTCGGGTGAGAATCAAATTAACTCCTATTTTTCCGTCGAAAAAGATACGGTAGATAAAGCGTTACAGGATTTGGTACGCACTCTTTGTGAAATGTTAGGTCGTATCACTCGTAAAGCTGGAGACTTGCTGAGTGCCGATCGCGCTAGTATCTTTTTAATTGATCAGCACAAGAAGGAAGTGGGTTCTTTAATCGCTGAGGATGGAAAAGGGGGGTCTTTAATCATTGATATCCCCATGAACAAGGGAATTGTTGGTTTAGCTGCCCACTCGTCCAACATGATCAATATTCCCTTTGATGTCTACGACGACCCCCGTTCAGAACAAGCGAAGAAAACGGATCAAAAAACAGGGTACCGCACTTATACCATCCTGGCGTGGCCCCTGTTGAATCGCCAAAAAGAGGTTGTTGCTGTTGCCCAATTTATCAACAAGCTCAAACCTCATTTAAACCCTCACGGAGACTTATCGCAGCGAATTGACAAAAAGGGGTTTACTTCAGAAGATGAATTCGTTTTTGCGAAATTTTCTCCATCAATTATGGGTATTTTAGGCAAATGTCAGCTCTGCCATCAACTGGCGCACAAACTTCAAGCGAAGCAACAAATTACCAGAGGTGGTGTTGTCTTGGGAGAAAATGAGTTGATTGCTGAACTCAGGCAGCGAGAGCAACAGCTACGGCAGGGCTTTGCCAAGTTAGTATAGCAGAAGTTCCCTGACCAATAAATTTAACTCGGTGGTGGTGGAAAGAAGAGAACGGGATGCCAACTACGCCGCATTAATTCCCCAGCAAAGCTACGGATAGGCAATTCAATAATACTGCCGATTGTTTCAGAGGAAACCGCGATCGCGCGGATGTCAAACACTGTCGCCGCATCTAAAACTTCCAGATAAGGATTACCGACTCGGACTTCTGTCTTAACTTGCAAACCCAGCGCTTCTAAGTCCGCTTTAATCTGCTTCAGCTTTTCCTGTGCTACTTGGACTTGTTGTTCCTTGGAAACAGGTTTACGTCCCACTTCTTCAATCACCCACATTAACAAGCACTCAGAGAGTGAGTGATCCGGGCGCTTTTGAGCATAAGCTTTCACCTTTTGCAACAGATCCTCTGACGCCTTACCGCCGTTATAAGGAATCAGAAAATAACGGAATAAATGTTGACAGCGCAGGTCGAGTTCTTCACAGGTATAAGTCGAAACCAGTTGGGGACGCAGGATCAACAGGGGAGTGGTATAGTTCCTCGC
>CAKZMA010001127.1 GCA_937127375.1 uncultured Coleofasciculus sp.
ATCGCGGTTCCGCCCACTTTGTTGATGTTCTCAATCAACTGTCCCAAGCAGTGATCCACCGTTTCAATGGCTTGCACACAGGCGTCTGTATTTCCCGTATGTCCCACCATATCCGGATTGGCGTAGTTAATTACCACCAAGGAGTACATCATTTTGCTAATCGCCTTTACCGCCACATCCGTCACATCGACGGCGGACATCGCTGGGGCGCGATCATAAGTTGCCACCATCGGACTCGGAATCAGTTCCCGATCCTCGCCTTCAAAGGGTAATTCTAAACCGCCATTAAAAAAGTAGGTGACGTGGGCGTACTTTTCGGTTTCAGCGGTGCGGAATTGGCGCAACCCATTCCGGGAAACGACTTCACCGAGAATATTATTCAAGTTCTGCGGCTCAAATGCCACCAAAACCGGGAAACTGGGATCATACTGGGTAAACGTGGCAAAGGCTAGAGGTTTAATCAGTTCCCGTTCAAATCCGTCAAATTCAGGATCTGTCAAAGCTTGGGTCAATTGTCGGGCGCGATCGGGACGGAAGTTAAAGAAGATTATTCCATCCCCCGGTTCCAATGCACCCGAGGTAATCCGAGTCGGCAGAATAAACTCGTCAGTAATCTCCGCCTGATAAGAGGCTTGCATCACCTCAACCGCACTCCGACCATCCCCATTTCCATCCTGGGTGATCATATCGTAAGCTTTTTGGGTGCGATCCCAGCGATGATCGCGATCCATGGCATAGTAGCGACCACTAATGGTGGCAATGCGTCCAATGCCAATTTTGTCAATATGCTCTTGAATGGTCTGAAGATAGCTGATCCCGGAGTTGGGGTTGGTATCACGACCATCCATAAGGGCGTGAACACAAACATCAGAGAAGCCTTGGGATTTAGCAAAATCAAGTAATCCCAGCAGATGGTTGATGTGGGAATGCACACCACCGTCCGAACATAAGCCGATTAGGTGTAACTTCCCCCCTTGATGTTTCAGTTCTTGGCTCAATTTTTGCAGGGCTGCATTCTCCCTGATCGAACCATCTTCCACAGCATCTGATATGCGAACTAGTTCTTGGGGGACGACACGCCCAGCACCGATATTCAGGTGACCCACTTCCGAGTTACCCATTTGACCCTCTGGTAGACCAACGTCCTTGCCAGATGTCCGAATGGTTGTACTGGGATAAGCCGTCAACAGGCTATCCATCACAGGGGTTTTAGCAATGGCAATGGCATTTCCATCCCTTGCCTTGCGGTAGCCCCAGCCGTCCAAGATGACTAGCACCACAGGAGATACAGGTGCTTGCATCATAGTATCGCTCTTGATTCCTACACTAATTTCACCGCCATGATATCATTAGTTTCTTGATTTGATGGCTAATTTTTGCCTTTCTTTTGACTTTTTAGCCATTTTGCCGGAGAATTTAGCGGATTCTTAGGTCTATTGACTGACTTTTCACGGGAAGTCTAAAAACCTGAGTCGGGGCGGGTTTAGTTACATCGGGTTGCAACCGAAAAGATAGTGGTGAAACCCGCCCCTACAGAGGCACTACATACCGTGAAAAGTCAGAATTCTGTGAACCCGTTTCAACGGGTTTAAGCTTTTAGCCCCAACTTGAGTTGAGGGCTAACTTTTTTATAGTTCAGGGCTAACTTTTTTATCGACGTTTGGCGGCTGCTTTTTTCTTGGCAGCTTTTTCAGCTTTCTTGGCGGCTTTCTCAGCCGCGATCGCGGCTAATCGTGCCTGTTCTTTTTCCTCAGTAATTTTATCCAGATAGTAGTGATAATCCCCCAGATAAGTGCGGAACTCGCCATCACGAATTTCCACAATTTTAGTCGCCACTTGGGAAATAAAATAACGGTCGTGGGAGACAATAATCACGGTGCCGTCATAATGCTGGAGGGCTTCCTCTAACATTTCTTTGGCGGGAATATCCAGGTGATTGGTTGGCTCATCCAATAGGAGTAAATTCGCGGGACGGAGCAGCATTTTTGCCAAAGCCAGACGCGCTTTTTCACCCCCACTCAGGGATTTGACTTTTTTGAATGCCGTTTCACCACTAAAAAGAAATCGTCCTAATAAGGTGCGAACTTCTTCATTTTTCCAATCTGGAACTTCATCATGAATGGTTTCCATGACGGTTTTAGTTGACTCTAGTGCTTCGGCTTGATTTTGCTCAAAGTAGCCGGGAATCACATTATGCTTACCCAGTTCCACAATCCCTTCCGTGGCGTTTTCCATCCCCATCATCAGGTGTAATAGCGTGGATTTGCCTGATCCATTCGGTCCCAAGAAAGCAATGCGATCACCCCGTTCAACTAGCAAGTCTGCACCGAGGAAAAGAATCTTTTCGTCGTAGGTATGCACCAATTCCTTAATATTGACCACCTCGCGACCACTCCGAGGGGCTGGGGGAAAGCGGAAATGTAAGCTTTTTAAGCTACCTGTTGGTGCTTCAATGCGCTCAACTTTTTCTAACTGTTTCTCGCGGCTTTTTGCTTGGGTGCTGCGGGTGGCACTAGCGCGGAACCGTTCAACAAAGGCTTGCTGCTTTTCCAGTTCTTTTTGTTGACGCTCATAGGAGCTGAGTTGGGATTCTTGCATTTCAGCTTTTTGCTGCAAGTAAGCTGAATAATTGCCCAGGTAGGTGGTAGAGACACCGCGTTCAGTTTCCACAATCTGGGTACAGAGGCGATCCAGGAATTCCCGGTCATGGGATACAATTACCATCGGGGTTTTTAAGCCTTTCAGGTAATTTTCTAACCATTCGATGGTTTCTAAATCGATGTGGTTTGTTGGTTCATCTAACAGTAATATGTCAGGGCTTTGCAGCAGGATTTTGCCCAAACTCATCCGCATTTGCCAACCGCCACTGAACGCACTAACTAAGCGATCGCCGTCTTCGGGGGCAAATCCCATTTCTGGCAAGATCTTCTCGATTTGCGCTTCCAGGCTATACCCATCCAGGGCTTCAAACTGACGCTGCAATTTATCCAACTTGTGGATCAGGCGATCGAGTTCATCGGGATCAGCGGTTTCCATCTCCCGTTGCACCTGCGCCAGATTATGCTGTACTTGGTTGGCTTGTGTAAATACCGTCCAAAACTCTTCGCGTACCGTGCGACTGGGATCAACTTCAAATTCTTGGGTGAGGTAAGCGATGTGTAGACTGGTAGGGCGGATGACTTCTCCAGCCGTGGGTTCTATCTCTCCCGCAATAATCTTGAGTTGGGTGGATTTACCCGCACCATTAACGCCCACTAAGCCAATGCGATCGCCTGGTTTGACTTCCCAGTTGACATCCTTGAGAACTTCGCCAGTGGGATAAATTTTACTAATGTGTTCTAGTCTCAGCATGGGTGTATTGTCTCAAGCAGATTACAGCAGGGAGATCGAGCGATCAGACGTTTTAGGTGCGCCGCTGACTCTCCATCCGTGTTTATCGTAACAAAAATTAATGGATCGATTTAGCGGTTCTGATTTAATTGGCAATGAAATCCCTACCCTAATCGAGAACGTCAGTTCGTGCAACCCGAAAGACATCTGTAGGGGCGGGTTTAGCCGTTTAATTAGGATATCTACCGATAATCTATCAACAAAACCCGCCCTTGGTCATACAAAAGAGGGTTGGGTATCGTTTTGTCGGGGCGGGTTTAGCCGTTTAATTAGGATATCTACCGATAATCTATCAACAAAACCCGCCCTTGGTCATACAAAAGAGGGTTGGGTATCGTTTTGTCGGGGCGGGTTTAGCCGTTTAATTAGGATATCTACCAATAACCTTTCAACAAAACCCGCCCTTTGTCATAGTGAACCGATAATCTAGAGGGTGTAGCGGGGTTAGCGGTAAGAGGGTATAGAAAAGGGATAAAAAGAAGATTTGGCATATATCCACGATGTCGGTTTCCGGGATTACGCCCTTAAATCTGCGCCTGGTATATTGGCAATCCTCGCTCAACACCAAATACGGGAAGGCTTAGTGGTGGATTTAGGTTGTGGAAGTGGATTGTTATTTCTATTCACTGCATTAATTGGTATTTAACCCTTAGCTAATTAATCCTTGTTGTTGAGCTAATGTGTGATTTAGCACGATCACAGAATTTGCCGATAAATGCCAAGTTTTTACCGTCGATTTTAGTGCTTTTTTAAGGGCGTCCTGTAATGGTGGAAGCCATTCTTCTTTATGTCCATTGATCACTAAGAGTAAGCGAAAATCAATTGTTTCTAAATCGAGTGTCTGAAAGAGAGAAGGTAATTCTGTCCATGTTGTATGGCGTTTTAAGCAAGTTGCCATACAGAGATTCAGCCCGTTCGTCAATTTCTCTCGGATGTCTTCGATAAAATCGTCAAACCCGGGTTGGGTTTCAGGACGAGGTGAGCTAGATTTTGCTTCAATAATCCATACCTTTGGTGAATTGGGAGGATGTAGCAACAAAAGCTCTGCTATCTTAACGCCCTCCTGGATATCTTGGTAGGTTTGACTTTTCTCAATATGGAAGCCATGTCCTTCTGGATAGGGTCCGAACGTCATTCCAGATTCAATAATCGATTGAGTGGTCATTGAAAAGCCAGCCCCACTTCTTCTTTGTAAAGTTGGATAGATTCATCAATAATAGGATTACTCGGCAAACCATCTTTTAGATCGGCAATAGTCCACTGTTCAGGATTAGTTGAAATTATTTTGATTGAGATTTCCTTTTGTTGTTGAGCGATGATAAATAATTTTTTGATCACAAAGTAAGAGTGACTTGCCATGAAAAACTGGATTCCGCACTTCGCTAACAGAGCGATGATGTCCAATAATTTTGAAATCGCGTTTGGATGCAGCGCGGCTTCTGGTTCATCAATAAAAATGACGGATTGCGGATCAAGATAGCGGTTTCCGAGTAAAGTATCGAGAATCGAAATTTTCTTGATGCCTTCTGCTGTAACTCCAATAGAGAACGTTTGATTGCCTTTCTTAAAGTGCCAAATTCCTGAACTTTCGTCATACTCAATTTTGCCGTCTAAGATATCTTTTAGGTTTCTTCGCGATTCAGCAAATTCTCTATAATTTTTGCCACCTTTAGGAGAGTGACGCAAGGCGCGGGCTAGGTCGAGGTAGGTATCATCAAAGCCAAAGGTTTGGTCTAGTTCACGAGTTTCTAAAATGATTGAGTGCAGAGAAAGAACTTCTTTGGCGGGTAAAAAAATTGAGTTACTGTCGCGGGGTGTAACATGATTGTTTAAGTTCTGAATAGTTCGGGTTGTATTTCTGCCGAAAGTATAAACGAATTTTAGATTATCAACGTTAATCTGGAATGATAAAGGTTCATCCACGTCTTTGCTTACGAGTTCGCCGATTTTCTCCGTCTCGAATGTCCAATAAAGTTTGTCTGCCAGTATTTCTTCAGCGCTGCGCGGTTCATTGCCCCGTTTATAGGTTTCCAAGGTTCGCATGGCAGTGTAAAGAGCCTTGAGCAATATTGTTTTACCTGTGCTATTTTCACCAATAATTAAGTTAATATTGCCTAACTGTTCGCACTTAAGCTGGTCTATCGGACCAAAATTTTTGAGTTTAAGGCTGTTTAGCATGGGTTATTTCTCTCGACTTTCTGCACGGTAACTTACATTCGACAACAGCCAGAGTGGATTAGCTATGCTCTCTTTATGATAATCTGAATAGGTTGATTGAACTGACGCGATTTCCCTGGGGGAACGCTGCGCGATCGCACTCTTCTCCTCTATGACTGTTCCTCAGTCTCATCGGAGTCATCCAGATATAGCAGAATAAACTCTTCTGCTTTTGAATTTATTTTTTTACGTAGATGAGTAATTAGCGTAAACTTCTGTATCATCTAATCTGAAGATGATGAACCACCCAAACCTGAATCAGTTCTTGTTCGTCAAACGCCTGTCTACCCTGACCAGCATATCGTTCAATTGCCGCAATTGCATCTAAAATATCTTGCAGCCGTTCCGCTTCTCGCCTCATAGCATCACAGCCTCATGCAAAATGCGATCGCGACTGCGTTCCTTCAACATATCCACCGTAGCGATATCCACTTTGCGATTGAGTAGCTGTTCCAAATCAATTAATAGTCCTCCGGGAAACCAGGGGGTGATTTTCTCTAAATCATAGTCAACCAAAAAATCAATATCACTGTCTTCCGTTGCTTCTCCACGCGCCACCGAACCAAACACCCGCACGTTGTAGGCTCCATGCTTTTGAGCAATAGCCAGAATTTGCAAACGCTGATCGTTTAACAAATCTTTAATGCCTAATCCTGTTTTGCTAGTCATGCCGCTACTCTTAATCAACTAATTCTCATTCTCATCTGACTCATCCAGATACAACCTAATAAACTCCTCGGCTGCTGTTGGATTAATCTGGTGCAACCCTTTTCTAATTTCGAGAATGGCATCACCTCCTGGATCTCGACTTTCATTGACCCAATGGTGAATTGTTGATCGCCCAATACCCATGGCTATCGCCAACTTATTTTGGCTAATGCCGTAGGCTTCCAACACCTGTCTTAAAGATTTTCCTGCCTTTCGCATGGTTTCTATCGTGCCAGAGGCAAATGACTCATCTAAATACAAGCCAATAAACTCCTCGGCTGCTGCCGGATTAATCGTATTCAGTCCCTTCCTAATTTCTAGGATGGCATCGCCGACGGGATCTGCCACCTCATAAACCCAGCGGTGAACATTAGAACGCCCCACTTGCATTACCACGGCTAACCGATTTTGGGTAATGCCATAACGTTTCAAAACCTGTTTGAGTGCTTTGCCTGCTTTTCCCATGCCTGAGATTCTGTCAAAGGCTGACAACCGGATAAATGGTTGACAAAGCCCGTTCCCTACAACGATTCCTCACCCTCATCTGACTCATCCAGATACAACCTAATAAACTCCTCAGCTGCCGCCGGACTAATCTTATTCAATCCTTTTCTAATTTGGAGGATAGCATCACCGGATGGATCTCGATTTTCATTAACCCAACGGTTGATACTGGAACGTCCAATACCCATCGCCACCGCCAACTTATTTTGGCTAATGCGATAGGTATCTAACACCTGCTTTAACACTGTGCCTGCTTTTCCCATGCCCTTGATTGTGTCAAAGGCTTACAACCACGTAAATGTTGACAAAGTTCGACATCAAGATAAAATAAAAAGTGTTGCACTTTGTCAACAATGCCGTCAACTTGAAAAGCAGTTAAATCCCTATGACACAAGAGTTTCTTCCCAACCCAACCCCCAACCCGCAAACCACTCTCCCTGCCAATCCACCATTAGAACCCCCAAACCTTCATCATCACCCTCCAACAAATCGCCAAATACCTGAAAATTAATCCAAAGCGTATCCTCAACTGGGAAAAGTGGTATAACGTCCTCTGGGTACATATTGAAGGATTGGGCAGTTACTTTATTAGGCAATGGTGCGTTACGCTACGCTAACACACCCTACAGATAGAGACTATGCGTAAGTCCTAGATATACTCCAAGAAGGCTTTTCTCGACTCGAAGCCATCTGGCAACAACGGCAAACATATTTGTGCGATCGCTATGGCAAAATAAGAAAATCTCGGCACACACTTCGGAGAACGCTAACCCTAATGTTCAGAATCGGTAAAATACTCACCGCTTTATCACTCTCCCTATTTTTACTGGTAACGGCTTGTGCCGCACCATCCACCGCTCCCCCACCCTCAACCGAAGCGCCTCAAACTAGCACTCAGCAACCCACTCAGGTTCCCACAGGTGAACCTTTAGCTGGGGGGCAATTTAATCAATTCTTCCCCGATGCTAGCGGTGATTATAAGCGAATATTTGCCCAAGAGAAAACTGGATTTGCCCAAGCCAAGTTGAAACAGGATGGTAAGGATGTGGCGGTGCTATCGATTAATGATTTAGCTAATAACCCCAGTGCGGCTAAGAAATTCCAGGATAGCACTAAAACAATTGCAGGCTATCCCGGTGTAGAACGGGGGAAGACACAAACCGCGATTCTAGTTAGCGATCGCTTCCAAGTCAAAGTCCAATCCCGTGACGACTCCTTTACCCCTAGCGATCGCGAAGCTTGGTTGGACAAATTTGACCTGCAAGGATTATCTCAACTCAAATAAAATTGGTCATTTATCAAAACACTGATTTCACAGATTTATTGTCCAGATGCGGGTAGGAGATGAAAGCTTAGTTACACTGATTACACAGAAAGGTTAGTTCTCTATGATTTGTCCTTGGTCATTGGGAACAAATTAAAGATATCATTGAAACGATTTATAGGAGATTTTACATGAGTAAATCTATTATTGAATTAGTTGATAATTTACCTGAAGGTGGATTAACCGTTTCCGTCTTGAAAGCCTTAGACTTTGTTGCTCCTGGTGATTGGCAAAATATAGTCGGCTTTGAAAATACAGTGCGCGAGGTTACCGGGGAAGATGATCCGGCATTAATTCAGGATATTAGTGAACGCGCTCTTTGGCTCTATAACGACAAGTCCCAAGGCTATCAACGGGCAATTTGGCTGTTCCAATCGGTTGATAGTGCGGATTTTGCTCTCGGTGCAGCCGCTTTAGCCAATAAAATCGGTGAACGAGTTTCGTTTCTGGGCTTTTTAAATCGGCTTACGCCCAAAGCGGATACGGCACAAACCATCGATCTGTGTTTAAAAATTGTGGCAGAATTGGTGGCGTTTTGTCAAATTAACGGTATTCCTGGAGACAGTATTGGAGATTTTGTCAATGCTTTAGCGGACTATAGCGGTGAGTCAATGATCCGGATGGCTGGACTGATATGTATTGATGGGTTGATTCCTCTAGGTCCTGATTTCATTCAAGCCGCGCAATCGACGCTTTCTGGATTAAGTCCCTCCCGCTTAGAGCAAAATTCCACCTTTCAACAAATCAGCGGATTGATTCCGGGAGATAGTTCTGAAGGAAAGCTGAACTTCATTGGGGAAAGCTTCGATGCGGTTAAAGGTTGGATGGGTGGTGTCGTCGCCGCGAAAGGGTTGACGCCCCAAAAGGTGGTTAATAATTTGCAAGGATTTGTGGAAATTGCCGATGATAAGTTGGATTATCTGGCTGCATTTTTAGACACGTCAACGAATTATTACGAACATACTGGCACTCAAACCGTCGCCCGTCGTTTAATCGAACGAGCATCGGCTGAAATTTGATAGAACAATTCCCCGTTCAATCTAGAATAAATAGACGGCGAAAACGAAAAATAGGGCGTTTCGGCTTTTTATAGCAACCGCCATAGCTTTCTTGTCACATCATTTATGTAGAGACGTTGCATGGAACGTCTCTACTGGCGTGGCACAGCTAAAATGGTAGATTAGAATTGTAGGGGCGCATGGCGTGCGCCCGGTTTAACGATAAATCTATTCCACAATTTTAGCTGTGTCAGTCCACTACAATGGTGCCGAAAGTCCGCGCTCGATGTATCTACTGCTACACAGTTGCACGGGGTAGAATTCAAAGCCTCTCTCCTTGCAGGAGAGAGGTTTGGAGAGAGGTTATCCACTCTGATGGCAATTGCTTTTATAGCAATCGTCGTTACACAAAACTAAAGTAACTATCATTCAAACTCAGACTGCTTTCACCTTGTACAATACCAATTAATTCATCTTGACCTGATGGTGTAGAAGACTGAAGGAAAATACCAATTCCTGATGGTAAACTGGGGGAAACATTGGCGAGTTGATAGTCAGCCGCACTGCCATGAAGTTCGATGATATCTTGATTGATATCAAAATCAGTAATTAGGGCGTAATCGGTAGAACCATCGGTTGTCCCGTCAGCATCATCATAATAAGCGCTGAATACATCTCCAAGTTGGAACACATCCGCACCAAAACCACCGATCAGACTATCCACTTCCCCTAAACCAGGATTTGCCAGATTGAGTTCAACGCCGATTAACAGATCATCGCCGCGATCGCCAAATAGCATATCATTCCCTGTACCGCCGAAGAGATAGTCATCGCCGCGATCGCCAAATAGCATATCACTTCCGGCTTCACCAAACAGGTTATCATCGCCGCGATCGCCAAACAAGGTATCATCACCGCCACCGCCTACTAAATCATCATCATCGCGCAAGCCAGAGAGAATGTCATCACCGGGAGTGCCAAACAAAGTATCATCGTCATCGGTACCAATGAGTTCAGTATCGGAAATTAGCACATTGTCATAATCCACAAATAGACCATTATTGGAATTATTGGTTTCATCAGTTTCAGGAAGTGTTCCGTCTTGATCAATGATCATGCCAATGTAGTAAATTCCATCACCATTCCAGGTAGAATCATTAATTCCTGGCAAAGTTAACCCCGTGGTATAAGCACCAATACTGTTACCCGCTAAACCATTAATTGTCGCACTACCGAGGAATTGATCCGCCGTATCGATAGTATTATCGGTAGAAACGTAGAAAGAAACATCAAACGCTCCGGCGGCAAACATTTCCGTGTTTTGCACTTCAAAATTGACATCGAAGTTATCACCAGCGGCTAAGGGTTCCTGCACTAAGTTGAAGTCTACGCCAACTAAATCCGCCAGTTGGGTGTTATTGATGACTACATTATCCGTATCCAACATCAAGCCAACATTGGCATTATCCGTTTCAATTGTTTCCGTGATATCATCACCAGAATCAATCATCATGCCGATATGGTAGGTGCCATCTCCACTCCAGAACGCATCATTCGCTTCAGGGAGAATAAAGTTGCTCGTAAATGTACCACTGCTATTGGCTGCTAAGCCGGTAAAACTGATTGTATCCAGCAGTAAATCTGAGTTGCTAATATTACTATCACTGGACAAATATAAGGAGACATCAAATACACCAGCCGCTGCTGCACCACTATTTTCAATCGTCAAGTCAATGTCGAAACTATCACCAGCATTGAGGGGTTCTGGGGTGACATTGAAATTCAGTCCAGACAAGTTTGCCATCTGGGTATTATTGATGACTACATCATCGTAATCGAATAAAAAGCCAACATTAGAATTATTGGTTTCATTGACTTCCGTAACATCTGCTCCAGAATCAACCCGCATCCCGATGTAATAGGTATCATCTCCATATAAATCCCAGAAGGAATCATTAACACTGGGCAAGTTTAAGCTGGTGATAAAGGAACCCGTGCTGTTCCCCGCTAAACCATTAATCGTGGTACTACTTAACAGATGATCCATGGTGCTGATCGTGTTATTACTGGAAAGGTAGAAGGAAACATCAAAAGCACCAGCGCTACTCCCCGTGTTGGTAATGTCAAAATCAATGTCAAAACTATCACCAGCATCCAGGGGTTCTGGAGTAACATCAAAATCAAACCCGGATAAGTCAGCTAATTGAGTATTATTGATTACCACATCATCGTAATCGAATAAAAAGCCGACATTTGAGTTATTGGTTTCATTGACTTCCGTAACATCTGCTCCAGAATCAACCCGCATCCCGATGTAATAGGTATCATCTCCATATAAATCCCAGAAGGAATCATTAACACTGGGCAAGTTTAAGCTGGTGATAAAGGAACCCGTGCTGTTCCCCGCTAAACCATTAATCGTGGTACTACTTAACAGATGATCCATGGTGCTGATCGTGTTATTACTGGAAAGGTAGAAGGAAACATCAAAAGCACCAGCGCTACTCCCCGTGTTGGTAATGTCAAAATCAATGTCAAAACTATCACCAGCATCCAGGGGTTCTGGAGTAACATCAAAATCAAACCCGGATAAGTCAGCTAATTGAGTATTATTGATTACCACATCATCGTAATCGAATAAAAAGCCGACATTTGAGTTATTGGTTTCATTGACTTCCGTAACATCTGCTCCAGAATCAACCCGCATCCCGATGTAATAAGTGCCATCCCCATTCCAGAAGGAATGATTCACTCCAGGCAAGTTTAAGCTAGTGATAAAGGAACCTGTACTGTTCCCAGCTAACCCATTAATCGTGGCACTACCTAATAAATGATCCGTGGTGCTAATTGTGTTATTACTGGAAAGATAGAAAGACACATCAAACGCACCCGCGCTACTACCTGTATTGGTAATGTCAAAATCAATATCGAAACTATCACCTGCATCCAGGGGTTCGGGAGCGACATCAAAATATAGCCCTGACAAATCAGCTAATTGGGTATTATTGATGACTACATCATCGTAATCGAATAAAAAGCCAACATTTGAGTTATTGGTTTCATTGGCTTCCGTAACATCTGAGCCAGAATCAACCTTCATTCCGATGTAATAGGTATCATCCCCATATAAATCCCAGAAGGAATGATTCACTCCGGGCAAGTTTAAGCTGGTGGTAAAAGAACTTGTGCTGTTCCCGGCTAACCCATTAATCGTGCCACTATATAACAAATGATCCGTGGTGCTGATGTAGTTATTACTGGAAAGGTAGAAGGAAACATCAAAAGCACCCGCGCTACTCCCCGTGTTAGTAATGTCAAAATCAATGTCAAAACTATCACCTGCATCGAGGGATTGTGGAGTGATATCAAAATCTGACCCGGATAAGTCAGCTAATTGAGTATTATTGATGGCTACATCATCATAGTCGAACAAAAAGCCGACATTTGAGTTATTGGTTTCATTGACTTCCGTAACATCGGCTCCCGAATCAACCAGCATCCCGATGTAATAGGTATCATCTCCATATAAATCCCAGAAGGAATGATTCACTCCAGGCAAGTTTAAGCTAGTGATAAAGGAACCCGTGCTGTTCCCAGCTAAACCATTAATCGTGGTACTACCTAAAAACTGGTCAACCGTGCTGATGTAGTTATTACTGGAAAGGTAGAAGGAAACATCAAAAGCACCCGCGC
>CAKZMA010001128.1 GCA_937127375.1 uncultured Coleofasciculus sp.
AAGATAGACTTAAGGTCACTAAGAGTCCGTTTTATTTCCAACATCAAAAGTCCTTGTTTGGCTTGTTTAGTCGCTAAAACGAGAAAGACAGCATCTTCACCACAACTGGTCAAAATACTCAAGCCTTGGTTACCTTCAACATAGATGCGATCAATTGCACCTCGAACCAGTTCTTTACCAATTCTTTCACCTAAAGATAGCATCGCCGCAGACATAGCTGATACCCGTTCATCATCCATATTACTCGGCAAAGTAGTTGCCAGAGGTAAACCATCTGGAGTGACAATAGCAGCACCTTCAACATCATTCGTCGCCGAGACAAAATCCTTAAGAATATGTCCTAATTTTTCAGAATTAATCGCCATTGCTTGTTTGACTCCTGCTGAAATTTGAGAGATTGCTAATACAGTTAAGCGTTGAGTTACATCGAAGCTGCACCTGTGGAAATGAGGCGTTTGAATAAGCCTTCTGTCCAGCCAGTTTCTTGAAGTACGGCGGCTGACGTGACTTCAATGTAGGCTTGTTCAATAAACGCCAGATCGATCATGCAAATTAGACTGAGGGCATCCCGTAATTCTTCATTTTTGTCTGCCTCTTTTAGCTTTTTACCCACAGCATTAACCACAATTGCCATGGCTGGAACCACATGCTGTGGTCCAATGCCAATCTGCACATGCACTAGACCAATTCGCCAGCGGCGAGCGGCATAAGCATTACCCCAATCATCCATACCTGTAAACATTTCGTAAAACCATTCAGTAAAAGTTTCACGTAGGCGATGCATTCGTCCTTCTTTGGCATTCAAAATTTCGCTCATTTCTGGATCTCGTCCCAAATAAGCATAAAAATGATTTGCCATTTCTGGAGCGATGTCTTTGCCCCAAGTCGCGTTGGCTTTGAGGATTGCTTTGTCTTCATCGGTAAAGCTAATACGCTTTGCCATTTTTTCCATAAATGCATTAGCATCTAAGGTCATAGTTTTCTCCTAGCATTATGAACTTTTAATCTTCTTTATTAATAACAAATAATTTTTGTGTTTGTCCATATTTTTTTGTGTTGTTTTTGTAAAGAAACTTTGATGTATGAAATTAGGCAGCACATTTTATTTAAATACCCAATTAAAAGTAAGGCATGGTATTTAAATAAACTGAATACAACGCACGTTTAGAATTGTGATTGAATTCAAAGGTATTCAAGTATTAGGAAATAGATGGCAAATAGAATAAATACTATTGTATCTTGCTAGGCTCATGCAGAACTTTATCAGCCTAGACTAATGCTGTGTTAACACTAATACGGTTACACAAACTAAATCTGCCTTAAACCTTTGCCACTGACAAAGGACAAAAGACATAACGTTCCTGACATTACCTTTTTTCGTGGGTTAGCAGATAAGTCCGGAGGTTAGCTCAAATTAGTATTGTGGTTATCTCTAGTCTTGTCTCCAGATATACAGTTTCGCTTATGTATATTTTTATTATTTGTCATCATAATTTAAGGATACTTCGCTTTTGCTGCACGGAAGGGGAAGCAGGGGGAGCAGGGACACCCTCGCTGAAAATTAGGATTGGCAAGGGTTGTGGCTTAAGTTGACACCAATGCTGAAAGCCCCTCCCCTTGCAGGAGAGGGGTCTGAGGGGGCTGACGCCCCAGTTAATTGACCAGCAGTATCCTGGAAAAAGTCAGGGTGTGGGTAAGAGACTGACCGAATTAACCCAAACTGACTTTAATCTGGGTAACAGTTCGACCTATATCCAAGTTGAGAGCGCCTTGTTTGGCATCTTTCCCAGCCAGAACGATGAAAACGGCTTCTGGACCGCAATCGGTCATAATGCTGTAGCCATCATCACCTTCGACTAAAATACGACTGGTTAGACCTCCCAAGAGTTCTTTGGAAATCCGTTCACCCAGAGACAGCATGGTGGCGGACATTGCTGAGATACGCTCTTCAGCCACTGAACCCGGTAAGCTAGACGCCAGGGGTAAACCATCAGGCGTGACAATCGCAGCACCGATCACATCAGTTGTCGTTGAGACAAAATTCTGAACCAGGTGACTCAGTTTCTGAGTATTGATTCCCATTTTTGTGTTTCTCCTTAACGTTAATAGAGGACAATGAAGTTAAGTTATGTAACTAGGACAAGCATGGCTGACTGGTTCGATGTTAATATCCTTTACTTCTGGGTTTTAGCCCAAACGGTAAGGCTACCCAGTCAGCTCATGATGAACAAATGAAATGGCGGCTAAAAGAAGGTTTGCTGAGTGTGATAGCAGGGCAATCCTCATTAGCTGCTTTTTGTTGAATTACTCAACAGTAATAAACTCGAACAAGTCGTAAGAGTCACCTCGAAGGACTGATTTTGTTTGTGAACCCTTTAATTTGTGCTGAAGCAGTTCGGTTAAGACGCCCCAAACTAAACCGAGGGTAAAAGTACATTTGGGAGGTTCTTCATCAGTTCCGCCGATCGCGCAGAGGGTTTCAGTGGTATAAACCTTGACAGTGTCGCCCTCTTGCGTAATCTTGTCGATGATACACAAACGAGCGCCCTCTTCACCCAAAACTTCGGCGATTTGCTTGGTTGCATCTTCCAAGTTTTGGGTCGTCCCTTTGAACCCTAACTTTCCCGCTAGTTCTTGCCCATGCTTACGACCAGCAGCAGTCAGAGCAACGGCTGTCGCTTTTTCACCTAAGGCATCGCTCATCCCTTCAACCAGCGCCCGGAAGGATTCAATACTGCTGAATTGTCCTAATTGATCCCGCTTGAGCTCTAACACGTTTACTCCTTATTCTTGACAACATATAGTTAGAACACTTTATCAACCAAAAAAGTGTTTAGCAAGGCAATTATGGTGAGTTAGACTCCTCTTGTTTTGAGAATTTATTTTTGTTAAATAAATTCTTTTTTAATAGATGTCTAACTCGTTTAATATATATTGTCCTGCTGTTTCTAAAAATACTATACATATTTGATTGGTGAAATCCGGAAAATATATTTTTTTTGCTGCCCATCTAGACATTGATATTGCTGTAATTTATAATTAATATAGTCCCAATTATGTTTGAAAAATTCCTTTTAAAAAGAGTTTTAATTTAAAATATAAACAAATATAAAAATGCAGACCTCATAGTTGCGTAAAAATAGAGTACTCGTTAATAAAGCTGTATCAACAATTCTGTGAAACTTAGTTGGTACATACATTATTAACCTGCAAGTCCCTAATAAAAATCGGGCAAGATGCTTGCACTAAGAATTATGAACTGGCAACTTTAGTATGCACCCCAGCTCCCAGACGCGCCATGGCATGTCTGGAACATGGCTTTCATTCAGGTTCAGTTGGCATCCATGCTCTTGCCCCCGTCCCTCTGCACCTCTTACCTAAAACGTTTCGCTCTACTGAGATTCTCTTCCTGTTCGATTATATTATATGCAAGACATTTGGCAAGTCTTGACACTGACTCAACCCATAGAAGCTAATAAGTAAGCTATACTATAGACATGTGTTAAAAAGGATAACACAACTCTCTATTTTTCTCTGGATCATGGAATTTAGCCTCGAAAACTTGACACCATGTTTCAGATTTGCTAAGGAGAATCCATTCAAAAAAGAATAGTCCTAAGACTCATTAAAATCTGTTGATTAGAGGAAATCAACCATCAGGGCAAAAACTGAGACAATCCTAATAATTTTGAGTGTCTTCAGCAATACAGCCCAGGATTTGTAGAAAAACTAGCTAGTGCAGCGCACTTGAATTTAGCCAATACCTCTGAGTTCAGCGTCGCTACAGGTGTTCATTTTTCGGAAAACCCTGTAACCTGTATCCCACCTCATTACGTTATCAGCCTTTGGCATCGAACTCAGGTTAATACAACGCCGCGATTCAGCGGTAAGGTGAATTATGTTTGAATTAATTGTGCAAAACGAGATTGTCGGGGAAATCGTGTTTACCATCGCTCCCGATGGGTTTGGTGTTATTAATCTCATCGAAGTTAAGCCTAACTGTCGAGGTAAAGGATTCGGAAATCAGCTTTTAAACGAAGCCATCGCTCAACTTAAATGCCAAGGCGTTAAAGGAATACGTCTGACTCCGATCAAAACGAAGACTCCTTTTATCGTAGATTGGTACAAAAAGAAAGGATTTGTTTTAAACAGAGACAGGATGCTTTTAACGTTTTAACGGGTAATACTGAGAGTTTAATGGGCGCAAGGCTTTGCGCCCATTCGGTTTCTGGGTGTGAGGCTAATCTCTTCAATTAGGTGTGCCATGCCACTACTCTCCTACCTACCCATAACTAATATAGAGACGTAGCATGCTACGTCTCTACAAATAGCGGCTTTTATCCATTTAGAACTCTCCTGGAAGAGAATAAAAAGCCGCCCTCTTCACAGATTAAGTGAGTACAGTAAACTCAAACAAGTCGTAACTATCACCCCGGAGCACAGATTCCGTTTGAGTTGCCTTCAGTTTCGATTGAAGTAGTTCCCCTAAGACTCCCCAAACTAGACCGAGTGTAAAAGTACACTTGGGAGGAGTTTCCTCCGTTCCACCGATAGCACAGAGGGTTTCTAAGGTGTAGACTTTGATCGAATCACCGTCCCGAACAATCCGATCAATGATGCAAAGGCGAGAACCTTTTTCTCCCAAAAGTTCCGTAATTTGTTTGGCAGCCTCATCTAAGTCTTGTTCCGAACCTTTGAAGCCCAACTTTGCAGCAACTTCCTTACCGTGCTTCCGACCCGCAGAGGTCAGTGCTACGGCTGTAGCCTTGTCTCCTAAAGCGTCTGTCATGCCTTCCACAATCGCTCGGAAGGATTCAATGCTGCTGAGTTGTCCTAGTTTATCGCGTTTTAGTTCTAACACATTTGCTCCTTACTTTTAGGATAGATTAATGAGATGTGTTCTTCATTTATCTAGGTGTTTAGTTATACAGAAGTAATTCTATAAGTTTCTTAATGTTTAGGCATGATTAACAACCAGGCTTCAACTAAAAAACTCTCAAGAGTTTACACTCATTCTTACATCTGTAATACTTTTAAACCATACTAAGCCTAGCTTAAAACTCCGGAAAAAGCCCAACTTTTTCTGGTTCTATCAATCAAAAAAAATAAACGAAATATTGTTAGGTGAAAAATAATAAAAATTGAATAATTCGTTTCCCCGGAAATTTTCCAAAATATATCAACTCTAACAAATAAGGTTCAAGTTTTAGGTCAGTGGGGTCGTTTGCGAATAAATTTGGATATTTCGACGTTGCATCGCTTGTATAAATAACTCCGTTGCCAGCGCTTGTTCAACCGACCAAACACCAGGTTGACTGAGTTGACCTGCCAAGATAAACTGGGCAATGCTGCCTGTACCTGCACCAGCCGCTGCTGCCGTATTTTCATGCACCAAGGTTGAGATAACTGTGACAGGTTTGCCAGCCTGGTACCCTGTGACTTGGGCGCGAATGGCAATTCCAATGCCACTGATGCGATCGCTAAATTGGGTCATGCGGTAGCTGAGTTGGGACAGATACTCGATATTTTTGGGTTTCCTTAACCAATCGGCGGGAAACAGATGGGCGGTGATCCAGGTGAGGTGGTTATAAATATCGGGAATCGAGCCAAACTTGGTGATCACGGTTTTCACAGGGAAGGAATTGACAAGGGTAACGGTTTCTGGTACGTCGAACCAGTAGATACCGACCTTGCCATAAGGTTGGGGGAAATGAACCGTTTCGCGATCGCTATAGGGTTTGACCTGACGCCACTGGTTATCAATCCACGCCTCAAAGGGGTCTGTTAACCCCAGAAACGTGGTTCGCATCACTGTGACGCCAGCGCCACCGGAACCGGCTACACCATAACTCAGTTGAATGGTTTCTGGCTGATCTAGTTGTTCAACCGCCTGACGCACCATGCTATTGGAGATTCCGGGAAAAACCCCCGTATTGATAATCGCCGTGATACCCGCCGCCGCTGCTGCTTCGTGATCGGCGAAGGCTTTGTGAATAAAGGCGCGATTATCACTCACATCCAGATAATTTACGCCCATCTCAATGCAAGTTTTGAGAACCGAGGCGTCGCGATAGAGAAAAGGACCGGCACAATGGATAACCAGATTATGAGACGCGATCGCACGCCTCAACCCATCCTGATCTGCTAAATCTAGACTGAGACACTGCACCTGTGGCGAAAATGCTGTCTCTGATGTCCTGTGACGCCCTGTAATCGTAATTTGTGCTTGGGTATGGGCAATGAGATCTTGCATAACATTGCTGCCGATACGTCCTTGTCCTCCCAGAATCAAAACTTGGTCTGTCATTGCCCAACTTCGTAATGTTCTTACTGAAGCTTACCAAGTCCTTTCCGGTAAGAAGACCTTCACCTTTAGTGGCGGGATGAATTGCCAGAAAAGATGGTAGTATCTGTACATACCGTCGGGCGGACGGAAATTCACGCTTGAGGAGTACGGAGCATACCGTAGACATGAGTGTATAAGACCACAGTCAGGGAAACAAACCTGAACGGCAATATTCAGCCCAAGAATCCCTCGCTTTAAGCCAAGGGAGCGTCAAAGTAAATGTGCTTACCGAAAAAATCCGGATGGATACGGCTGGACTCGGTAAGGAGTGACGTATCTCCGCCCAAGTTGAGATACATTCCATCCCTGACCAATGCAGATAGCTGATCCTGTGGAAAACAGAATGAAGTTACTCAAGAGAGATATCTCTATAATCTCTCCAGAGGATAAAAACTGCCTAAAAACGACACCTCTTCTCAGTTCAAAAATTTGGCTGATTTGAATTGTCGCGGCTATACTGGCAAGGTCTGGATATTTCTGTAACGGCAGTCATAAGTAGTATATGAGTCCTGTGGTTAAAGTTGTTCAACCCTCTGGTATCTTAGATGGCACAAAAGCCGGTCAATTTCGTCAAGAAATTAGCGACCTTGTGCAATCGAATGCCGACATCGTATTGATTGATTTTCAAGACGTTACCTTTATGGATAGTTCGGGCTTAGGGGCGCTGGTTCTTGCCCTTAAGACCGTTCGTGCTGCTGGGGGAAAGCTCTTTGTTTGCTCAGTCAACGAACAGATCAAAATGTTATTTGAACTGACAAGCATGGATCGGGTGTTTGAAATCTTTCCCACACGAGAAGCGTTTGAGGAGGCTGTCTCTTCTAGTGCATAATTCTCCGGGTTAGCCCAATTTGGCAAAGCCCAGTAAGAATCCCCGTGCTGAAGAGGGAGTGTTAAGCTCCTAAGTAACGGATCACCTTTTAGTAACAACCCGCCAGGAATACCAATCCTTGGCGGGCAACTCTTTTATCCAAAAATGGGGTTTTATGGCTAATACCAAAATACCAAATTTTATTAAGTTGGGTACTTTTGCCCTCTGCCCTGTCCTGAAAGGGGGTAGTCAACCCAGATTAAGGACGGGAGGGAATCCCCGACGTCAGCCGTTCCTTCGCCAGCTTAGGAAGTCGGGGAACCTATCAATCAAAGTTAATTTCTAGCAAAGACAAATCATCATCGAAAAAGTCGTTGGGATTTAATATGTCAACGCCCTCTAAGATCGAGTTGAGATTACACGAACTATCTATCCTACACTCACCCAAAAGTTTGACGAATGAGTCAAGTCCCCAGATATTACCATCGGGTTGGTGAATCTCGTAAATCCCATCGCTGAAAATGTAAAGGGAACTGGATTCGCTGACGTCGCAGCTATCATCAACATACTCAGCCTCAAGCAGCATACCCACAGGCAGTCCAGTTGTCTTCAAGAGATTGACCTCCAGACTAGACGATGGCTTACCCGAAAATAAGACAGCTGGTGGATGTCCAGCACTGGCATAAACAAGTTGACGCTTCGTCCGATTATAGACTCCATACCAGATGGTAAAGTATTTATCGTTGCGTTCTGTCATCTGAAAGGTCTGGTTTAACCCTCGCAGAACGTCGCTGGGTTGGTAATAGTCAATATTCGGCAGGGTGCGTGCTCTCAACAGATTTAACACCGACAGCGTTGGCAAAGCTGCTCTCAAGCCATGTCCAGCCGTATCTAACAGATAAATTGCCAGGTGTTCTGAATCCAACCAGTAGTAATCGAAGCCATCACCTCCTAATTGCCGAGATGGAATGAATCGAGAGTCAATAGTCACAGGCGGTTCGGTCATCTGGTCTGGCAGAATGGAACGGACGTACTCCGCTGCTTCTGCGAGTTCCATTTCCAGCAAATGTTTTTGGTGCTGCAAATCGCGGCTGAGTTCATGCAGTCTCAAGCCGGAACGTACTCGCGCCTGCAACTCAGCGATTTCGATTGGCTTACAGATAAAGTCATCCGCCCCAGCATCCAGTCCCTTGACGCGATCCCCAACGGAACCGAGAGAGGTCAGCAGAATGAACATAGTGGTTGATAGTGCTGGGGTTGCCTTAATTTGACGACAGACTTCTAGTCCGTTCATCCTTGGCATAATCCAATCACAAATGACCAAAGCCGGACGCAACTGCTGCACAAGTTCAAGACCCTCTTCGCCGTTACTAGCGATGGTGACGTCATAACCTTGGTTATGAAGCGTCCGTTTCAGCAGTATTTGAATGGCAGGGTCGTCATCAATAATTAGAATTTGGGTCATGGCATCGAGATAATACAAGTCACTCAAGGAGATTGCAGATGCACGCGCTTACAACAAGAAGGAAGACTCGATGAAGCTATGGGTACTTTCATGAGAAAGTGATAAAGATCGCAAGGTCAGTGAATAAATGGTAGAGCAAGGGATAAATCTAGGGTAGACTGGATTTTTTCACAGGGAGTATCTGTTCATTTTAATTCTGGATTTGATGTCGTTGATGTGAAAGGCTTTGAGCAGTTGAGAGAGCTTCAAACATTTAGCAAGCAATTTCCTTCCGACCTGAATGCGTTAGACCAGGTTTTATCGTGGTTTGGGGAGCTTCACCCCTCCTCAATCGAAACAAAAGTCTGGTTACAGTGCAAACTAGCGCTTGCGGAAGGATACACTAACGCGGTGAAATATGCCCAGAAAGACCTGCCACCCAGTGTTTCCATTGAGGTTGAGGTAATTCTGGGGCAATCCCCCCAACGCCTAGAGATACGGGTCTGGGACTGTGGAGCGCCTTTTGATTTTGAACGGCGGCTCCGAACTCCGCCGTCCTTGCCTGCTGATCAGGCGGAAGGAGGGCGAGGATTGGCTATTATGCAAAAAATTGCCGATAAGCTCAGTTATACACGCATGGATGATAACCGCAACTGTTTGACGATTGTTAAATTTTATTAAAAATCCCAGCCGCCCGGTGTCGGGAAGCAGGGGAACGGGGGCTGAGGTGCATGGGTGCATATTTCAATTGATCGGCTTTCCGATAAGCGAAAACCCAGCTTCTCAAGCTGGGTTACTGTTTCGGCTGTACCTTCAATCTAGCTTGATGCTTACTAGAATTCAGCGGCTTACCTGGTGATGTTATCACCATTTAGCGACCGCTGCCGCGATTGTCATCGTTGCCCTTAACATCAAACGTAAGACGCTTGGCTGATTGATTGGACAAAATGGCTACGCTTTCACGTTCTCCCCTAAAATAGGATGCTGGTGAAAACTTGCTCATGTTGTTGCACATCGCTTGTAGATCTCCGTGTCCAAGTTGCTACAGCCTTTTTTCCAATCGACAGCGGGCAAATCAGGACAAACCCTAAAATTGGGAGTAGGATGGGCGGGGGCTTGGGGAGATGAGGGAGATGAGGGAGATGAGGGAGATGGGGGAGATGGGGAAGCTGGGGGAGCTGGGGAAGCTGGGGCAGAAAAAATTCGATTTAGAAGTTATAGCAGCTACCTTGGCTGGGAAAGGAGATTCTTTACTATTCCCTGTTCCCTGTTCCCTGTTCCCTAATCTCACTAATCTCAACCGTTAACTTTCATGAAAGTCCACCTACTTAGCGCTATATCAGAGCAGTATTGGTATGCCGATATGGGGAATCCATTCAGGAGGATGTCAAAATAGAACTACTGCACACTGAACCCTGTGGGGTACAGTGTTTTTCGTCCCGTCCCGCTGTCGTCACCTATTGGAAAGAGCGAGTGTGAACGTTTCGACCCCGAAGATAGAACTTGACCCCAAAAATCTGTTTCCGTTTCCTCTGGATCAATTTCAGCTCCAAGCGATCGCGGCGCTGAATGCGAATCACTCGGTTGTTGTCTGTGCCCCCACAGGTTCTGGAAAAACGTTGATTGGCGAGTATGCTATTTACCGCGCTTTGTCAAGAGGAGGGCGAGTTTTTTATACCACTCCCTTGAAAGCCCTCTCCAACCAGAAGCTGCGAGATTTTCGTGCTACGTTTGGTGCGGACAATGTGGGTCTGGTTACGGGGGATGTTTCGATTAATCGGGACGCGCCAATCTTGGTGATGACCACGGAAATCTTCCGCAATATGCTTTACGGCACACGCATTGGGGAAATTGGTACGTCCCTAGAAGGGGTGGAAGCGGTGGTCTTGGATGAGTGCCATTATATGAATGACCGACAACGGGGTACGGTTTGGGAGGAGTCGATTATTTATTGTCCTCCAGAAGTTCAGCTTGTTGCCCTATCCGCTACGGTGGCGAATTCCGATCAACTAACGGACTGGTTAAACTTAGTTCATGGCGCAACCGAGCGAATTTATTCCGACTTTCGACCGGTTCCCTTACAATTCAGCTTTGCCAACCCGAAGGGCATTTTTCCCCTGCTGGACTCTAGCCAAACAAAGTTAAATCCTCGTCTCAAACCGAAACGCAACAAAGGGAGAGGACGGGGGGGACGCCCCGAAAGCCCCAGTAATGCCTTTGTGCTGGCGCAACTCCAGCAACGGGATATGTTACCCGCGATTTATTTTATTTTCTCTCGTCGCGGTTGCGATCGCTCGGTGGAGGAGTTGGGAGAATTGTCTCTGGTGAATGCCAAAGAAGCGGCTGAATTGAAACAGCACATTGACGAATTTTTACGTCGGAATCCAGAAGCGGGTCGGGCGGGGCAAGTAGCCCCCCTGTATCGCGGCATTGCTGCCCATCATGCGGGGATTTTACCGGCTTGGAAGGGGTTTGTCGAAGAACTGTTCCAATTAGGGTTGGTTAAGGTGGTGTTTGCCACTGAAACTCTAGCAGCGGGAATTAATATGCCCGCTCGCACCACCGTGATTTCTACCCTCTCGAAACGAACCGATCGCGGACACCGACTGCTGACAGCATCGGAATTTCTGCAAATGGCAGGTCGAGCCGGACGCCGGGGGATGGATGCCACGGGTTATGTGGTCACAGTACAGACGCCGTTTGAAGGAGCAAAGGAAGCGGCGTACCTCGCCACCAGTCAGGCTGACCCCTTAGTCAGCCAGTTTACGCCCAACTACGGCATGGTGCTGAATTTACTCCAAACCCACACCCTTCCGGAAGCCAAGGAGTTGGTGGAACGCAGTTTTGCCCAATACCTGGCGACACTGTACCTTAAACCCCAGCAACAAGCGATTACGGAGTTAACCACAGAACTGGCAAAATTAGATATTCAACTAGCACCTGTTGACTTAAACGCCCTGGGGCGATACGAAAAACTCAAGGAACGGCTCAAAGAAGAACGGCGATTACTCAAAACCCTACAACGGCAAGCCCAAGCCGCACAAGTGGCGGAAATTGCCCAAATTATCCCCGAAGCGCCCTTGGGTACGCTACTTTCACTCAAGGGCAAGTATATTCCAGTTCCGGAACCGATTCCGGCGATATTAGTCGCGAAGGAAAAAGGGCGGGGACAATCCCCCTATTTAGTCTGCTTAAGTGCCGATAATCGCTGGTATATCGCCACAACCGCCGATTTGGTTGGGGTGCATGGCTGGTTAGAGATGATTGATTTAACTGTGCTCAACCCACCGCCTGAACTCACACTCAAACCCGGTCAAACCAGACGGGGGACACCAGACACGGAAGCGATCGCGGCTCAAATTCCCACTGATATAGAACCCATGGTTGCACCTGAAGTTGAGGCGCAGCAGCATCGAATGGATGCGGTAAAAGCCCAACTGGAAAACCATCTGGTGCGACAATGGGGGAATCCGTCTCAACTGATTAAGCGTGATAAACGCCGTTTAGCCTTACAAGAGGAGATCAATGAGCGTCAAACCCTTTACCGGGAAAATCAAGCGATGCACTGGCAAGAATTTCTCAACCTGATCGAAATTTTAAGGGTATTTGGTTGTCTGGAAGATGTCAAGCCGACATCATTGGGACAAGCAGCCGCAGCGATTCGCGGAGATAACGAACTGTGGTTGGGGTTAGCCTTGATGTCTAGTGCGTTTGATCAGTTAGATCCTCACCACTTAGCCGCCTGCGCCTGCGCTTTGGTGACGGAAACCCCGCGTCCCGATAGCTGGACAAATTATCCCCCCTCAGAACCTGTACTGGAAGCGCTAGATAGTTTAAGACAAACTCGCCGTCAGTTGTTTCAAGTCCAACGTCGCTATCAGGTGGCGTTACCCATTTGGTTAGAACGAGATTTAATTGGGTTAGTTGAGCAATGGGCATTAGGTGTGGAATGGACAGAGCTTTGTGCGGATACCAGTTTAGATGAAGGGGATATTGTGCGATTGTTACGCCGCAGTGTCGATTTTCTGTCTCAAATTCCTCATGTGCCATTCCTATCGGATGGCTTAAAACGGAATGCTACTCGAGCCATTCAGTTATTGGATCGCTTCCCAGTTAATGAATTGGGTTAGTAGGGGTTTGGTTGCCAAACCCCTTCCAGGTTATTCAAGGTTGCCAAACCCCTTCCAGGTTATTCAAGGTTGCCAAACCCCTTCCAGGTT
>CAKZMA010001129.1 GCA_937127375.1 uncultured Coleofasciculus sp.
AGTTTCCGTTCTTTATCTACTACACAGTTGATGATGAGTGTGTAACCGTTTTTGCTGTCTTGCACATTCGTCGTAGTCCTGATAGTTGGCAGCAAAGACTTGAGTAGCATCAGCGCGATCACATTTAACCTGAAGTTCCCCCAGCCGAGAAATTGAAACTGCCTCACCGGGCGGCTTTGCGCGATTTTTTGGCCGCCGTACTTATGTAAAATCGCTGAAACCTTGATGTAGCGGGGGTTTTCACCGGTTTAACCAAATTCAGTTACAACCGAAAGTTAAAATTGGAAAGGATAGCCTAGGCTGAACTAATATGACTGTAACAGAGCTTCTTCCGACTCTAAAAAATCTCTCCCGCGCAGATAAACTAAGGATTATACAGTTTTTAGTCCTTGAGCTTGCAAAAGAAGAAGATGCGCTTTTGCAACCCGGAGCCACTTATACTGTTTGGTCTCCCTATAGTTCACATGAAGCTGCCCACAAGCTAGCTGAGTTGCTAGAATATCATCAGCTTGAATAAGCTTTAGGATGATTTTTTACAATAGTATCAACCTTACTCTGAATTAGCACCATGTTTAGAAAGCCTCCTGCTCAATCTCAGTCGATTAGCGGTACACAAATTACAGGTTCCCAAATACAGATGGGACAAGCGGGGCGTGATCAGGAACTGAGCCAAGCAGGAAAACAGTCAGCTAGCCAGCAAGGACTCTCTGGGATAGAAGTGGTTAAATTGTTGGGAGAACTGGAAACGGCGGTGAAGACAGCGGGGTTGTCAGAAGATGTTGCAGAGGAAACCTTGGATTATCTCAAACCTGCCAAGCGAGAGGCTGGCAAGGAGAATGCTGATAAGGATTTGGTAGCGCAGAATCTTAAGAAAGTGGGTGAGGTGCTGAATACAGTCAATAAAGCGACAGATACAGGAAAAAACCTCTGGCAGAAGGCGCAAGAAGTGTTTCAGGTAATCGCGCCTTGGTTAGACTCTGACGGAAATGGCTAGAATTTTAGTGGCTGGTGATGACCAAATCTAGAGAAGGGGAAATGTTTATTGTGCTATGTCTGTTCCAGATCCGCAGCAATCCCAGAAGATTCAGCATAGCTCCATCCAAGACAGCCAAATTCAGCAGGGACAGGCGCACAATCTGATCCAAGTTCAGGGAGATTACGCTCCTTACACACGGGTTTTTAATTTATTCTGTGGAGAAAGCACCACAACCTCTGATGGACTGAGGTTAGATTTAGCCCGAAAACTTCTCTTGAACCGCATACAGCCAGATATAGATGAGCGATTGAAAGTAACGCTGTATCGGGATACATGGCTAAACCCCGATCTAGAAGAGCAGCCGCGTCAAGTAGGAATTCCAGCACCAAATCGAGTTGTTCAGCTATCTGGAAAATCACCAGAAACAATCAATTTACAGACAACGATTCTCGAAGTATTTGAAGATGTTAACCGTAAGTTGCTGATTCTGGGTGAGCCAGGGTTAGGAAAAACAACGACACTACTTAAGCTAGCAGGACATTTGGTTCAACAGGCATTAGATAATCCAGGAACGGCAATCCCAGTAATTTTTGAGCTGTCGGAGTGGAAAGATGATCAACAGAGTATTAGAAGTTGGCTAGTAGAACGGCTTGAAGATAGGTATGGACTGAAGAAGAAGGTGACTCAGCGATGGCTTGAAGAGGAATTATTAGTACCTTTGTTGGATGGATTAGATGAGTTGGGATTGGAACACCAGCGTAAGTGTGTACAGGAGGTAAATGAGTTTGCACAACAGTATCCGCATTTAGTGGTGTGTTGCCGAGCGGAAGAATATGCAGCAGGAGAAGTACGACTAAATGAGTTAAGGGGCGCAGTATCTTTACAGCCATTGAAGAGAGAACAGGTGCAGAGATATTTGCAGCAGTTAGGACAACAACAACAACTACTCTGGAAAGCAATTGAAACGCAGCCAGAAATGCAAGCAATGGTGCAACCGGATAGCGAAGGAAAGCCAGGAATTTTACAGATTCCGTTACTCTTGAGAATGGCAGCAGAAGTTTATGTGGGGAAACCGTTTGGTAGTAAAATAGATTTGCTTGAGGCGTATATCAATCAGCGATTAGAACATGAGGTAAAAGCTTGGGAGCGGCGACAGTCCAGGAAGCGAAAGTGGGCTTATAACTCTATTGACAAAGAACCAAAGTGGAGACAAACTCGGCATTATCTCAAATGGCTATCAAAAAAATTAGATGAGAATCGTCAAACTGAATTTATAATCGAGCGAATGCAACCTCATGAATTGGAGAGTAAGGCTTTGCAATGGCAGTATTGGCTGATACTGTTTGTGATTGCCTCAATGACTATTGGGGCTATTAGCTTAGTTAATTTTCTGCCATACTTGAGGCACATGGAAGAGACTACCTGGGTAATTATTCCTAATGTATTTTTGACGTTAGGATTACTCGGTGGTTTTATTTTAGCAACAGAATCTAAACCTGATGGAGCAAGATTAATACTATATTTTATCGGTTTACCCTTTTGTTTCTTATTCCGTCGAAGATTGCCAAGAAATTGTCAAGAGCATGTCCCAATTTTACATAATATTAATTTTTATTTAAGAATTCGCAGAAGTTTTCCAACATTTAAAGAAGTAAAAATGTGGATCTATGATTCAACAATCTTTTTTTGTTCTGACATAACGTCAGTTTTATCAATACCACACATATCACTCATGGTATACCTCACTCATGAGCTACTAATTCCCGTCACTAACGCAATTAAGTTAAAGCAAATAAGCAGTAAGCTAAAAGAATCTTTAGAACAAGTAGAGCATACTGTCACTTTGTTTAAAGAAGAGATAGAACAATCTAAATATTCTCACTATTATCACCTGTTTATTTTAGGGAAAGAATATGATAAAATTTTCAGAAAAAACGGGGGAAGGATTACAGTAATAATTTTGAACTCAATTAATTATTTCTTTGGGCTTAGCTTTTTTGTTATGTCACTGGCTTTTTCACTACCATCTTTATTAGTGACGGAAGAAATCAGGAAAGAAGTCAGACCGAATGAGGGTGTGAAAGAAGCCTTGAGAACATCTCTACTGATATCCCTTATCCTCACAATATCTATTTCTACTATTTCAATCTATGAGCTACAGTTATTTGTATATACTAAACTTATCCCCTTCATATTGAGTTGTATTGTCTGCTTTAGCTACTTGCCTTTAATCAAGCACCTTTCTCTTAGGTTAGTTCTATGCTTCAGCGCTAAAGTTATTCCTTGGAATTACGCTCAATTTCTGGACTATTGTGTTGAACGTCGTCTCCTACAGCGAGTTGGTGGTAGATATCGGTTTCTGCACCGGGAATTGTTAGAACACTTCGCTCAAAAATGCGATCGCCCATACCCTAGCTCGAATTAACACAACAAAACCCAATATCCAAGCGAAAGGGGCGCGACAAAAGCCACACCCCCTCACCTAACTAACTCAACCCAAACAAGCCGCCAAATCCTCATCCGGTGTCGTAATCGCCTTCAACTGATACTTCTCCGATAGCAATTTGAAAACATTCGGAGAAATAAACGCGGGTAACGTGGGACCCAAACGAATATCCTTAATTCCCAGATACAGCAGCGTCAACAACACAGCAACCGCTTTCTGTTCATACCACGACAGAATCATCGACAAAGGCAATTGATTCACATCCATATCAAACGCCTTCGCTAATCCCAAGGCAATTTGAATCGCGGAATAGGCATCATTACATTGTCCCACATCCATTAACCGAGGTAGAGAACCAATTTCTCCCAACTGTTGATCAAAGAAACGGAACTTACCACAAGCTAGGGTGAGAACGATACAATCTTCCGGTACTTTTTCCACAAATTCAGTGTAGTAATTGCGCTCTGGTTTCGCGCCATCACAGCCGCCAACTAAGAAGAAGTGACGAATCTTGCCTTGTTTAACCCCATCAATCACTTGATCCGCAACATTTAACACCGCATTCCGGGCAAATCCTGCCATTACCTGACGCGGCGGTTGCTCTTCCACAAACCCAGGCATATCTAAGGATTTTTGAATTGCGGGGCTAAAGTCGGGAATGTTACCCTCCTGCGCCGGAATATAGTTGATGCCGGCAAACCCAACAGGACCAATCGTAAACAGTTTC
>CAKZMA010001130.1 GCA_937127375.1 uncultured Coleofasciculus sp.
AGGCTATCATCGCCGTCGCCACCGCTCAGGGTATCATTGCCTGCACCTCCAATCAGGCTATCATCGCCGTCGCCACCGCTGAGGGTATCATTGCCTGCACCGCCATCAAGGCTATCATTCCCTTCACCTCCAATGAGACGGTTACTAGCACCGTTACCGAGAAGGAGGTTGTCAAGTTCATTACCTGTAGCACTTAAATTCCCATTTCCAGTCAACTCCAGCTCTTCTATGTTGCTTCCAATGGTATAGGTGACAGAAGAAACGACCCGATCGCGACCTGTGGTAGTGCTTTCATCAACAATATCATTGCCGTTGTCCACAACGTAAATATCATCGCCATCACCCCCAACCATACTGTCAACACCCGTACCACCGATAAGGGTGTCATTCCCCGAACCCCCTTCGAGGGTATCATTTCCTGCACCGCCGTCCAAGCTATCATTGTCGTCTACGAAGGACAAGCCGCCAACGTCTCCCACCAAAGAATCATTACCCTCGCCACCCAGTAAGGTATCATTACGATTGCGACCCAGTAAGGTATCATTACCACGAAGACCTTCGAGGCGAGTGGAAGCGAAACTGCCTACCATACGATTATTTGCTTCGTTGCCAATGCCCAAGGGAGCATTAGCAATCAGCACTAAATTCTCCACCGAAGATGGCAAAGCCGTTACGCTTCTATCACTCTGGGCAAGATCAATGCCTCCATTGAAACCTTCAATGATCGTGTCCTCACCCTCGGTATAGAGCTGATAGATATCATCGCCCATACCACCTCGGAGGGTATCATTGCCAGAATGACCGTACAATGTATCCTTACCTGCTCCTCCTAGTAGGAAGTCATTCCCTCCCCCACCAATGAGATAGTCATCGCCCGATCCACCTATGAGCGTGTCGTTTCCATCGCGACCATTTAGAAAATCGCTACCGGCTAAGCCATCTATTGAATCGTCCCCCAGACTGCCGATTAAAGTATCGGGATTAGGAGTGCCTACTCTTATCATAGTTAAAACAACCTCACTAGCTTTGATAATTTCCGCCAACACGCTAACAAAATTTGCCCTCTTCGTACATATAATTTTTATAATTCTTGAATTGATGATACTTTTCTTGTCAGATTCAGTTGGCTCAATGCAGATTTGGTTCTCCCCTACTTAGAGTGATAAGCACACCTTATTATAGGATTGAATGAAACTTTTACGGGATCACCAAAATCTATTTTGTATCATCATTATACAGTTTTTACAGCTCCAGGATAACCTATCTGCTGACTATTGAATGAACGTGCTAATGAAATAAACAGTCATTAAACATCAGCAAGGCTGAGCGCCAAAACGTTAAGTTTTAAGAATAATTTTTAAGAATCCGTCAATGTCTAGTATGTTATTCTCTGTAGTGATTCCAACTTACCATCGAAATGACTTGTTGGCACAGTGCCTAGATTGCCTAGCGCCAGGAGTCCAAACCTTACCCGCAGAGCAGTATGAGGTTATTGTCACTGATGATGGTTTCCAGACCACGGCTGAGGATATGATTAAACAATGTTATCCTTGGGCAAAATGGGTAGCTGGTTCTCACCAGGGTCCTGCCGCGAACCGGAACAATGGTGCGAGATACGCTCAAGCTGAGTGGCTGGCTTTCACAGATGATGATTGCTTGCCAAGTGCCTCGTGGCTATTGAGTTTTGCCAAGGCAATCACTTCCGATATCTATGTTTACGAAGGTAAAACTACTTGTGATGCTGGTATACACTCGCCCCTAGAACATGCACCGATTAATCTTAGCGGTGGTTATCTGTGGTCATGCAACATGATGATTCGAGCAAATTTTTTTCAAAATATAGGCGGTTTCGATGAAAATTTTCCTTATTCTCACATGGAAGATGTCGATCTGAGAGAGAGAATAAAACTTAATGGTTGTTTAATTAAGTTTGTGGACAATGCGGTGATTGATCACCCACCTCAAAAAAATCCCTTGGGTTATCAATTAGGAGCCATGCATGAAAGTGAGTTTTATTACTGGTATCAAAAAAAACATCAGCAATTATCGGTATTGTATCTATTAATACAGGTCATAAAGGCTCGATTGAGGCTAATTTTTAAATGCCCCAAAAATAGAGAAACCATATTTGCAATATATCAACTTTTTAGAGAGATTATATATGTAATAATGAACGCTACTAAGTGGATAAAAAAATATCGAATTAATTGTTAATTGGGGTTGGCTTCATAACTTCTCAAGATGTCATTGAAGAAAAAAAATACTAAAAAGTTAAAGATTCTAAAGTAAATCAATGAAAAGATTATCAGTTGGCAACTGTTTAAAAAATGCAATCAGCTAGTAGCTTTTTATAGTGAAGATGTAATATTTTTAAAGAATACAGTTAATCAATAAATTCAGCATCTAGACTTTAAGTAAGGAAAAATTGTGTATGATCTACGAAGCTGTCAATCAATCCGTATTGCTGCGAGTTCCAAAAACTGCCAAGCATTTGCTAGATATTGGTTGTGGAACGGGAGGACTAGGCAGAAAAATTAAAGAGTTCATTTCCTGTGAAGTAGTTGGAGTTACTTACTCAGAAGCGGAGTTATTGGTCGCTTCAAAAATGCTCGATAATGTATTGTTATGTAACTTGAATAACTTTAACCCTGAGAAATTAGGAAAGTTTGATTGCATCATTTGTAGTCATATTTTAGAGCATTTATATCAAGCCGAGAAGTTACTGTATTCTTTGCATAAAAATATGAATAAAACATCAGTGATGATTGTGGCTTTGCCGAATGTACTATATTGGAAGCAGCGTTGGCAGTTTATCAGAGGAAGATTTAGATATACAGATGGGGGACTAATGGATAGAACCCATTTTCGGTTCTTTGATTGGCAAACAGCCCATGAGCTATTGGAAAACAGTGGATACACGGTGTTGGAATCTGAAGCTGATGGTTGTTTCCCTTTACCATTTGTCCGAAGAATTTTACCCTCGGTAGTAAGTTCTGCAATTGATCGTGCTGCTATTCAACATTTTCCGGGACTATTCGGGTTTCAATTCATCTTGTATTGCCGTTCTAAATTGGCTAAATGAATCAATTAGTTACTGTTGCCATTCCTACCTATAGCCGACTCAACTACTTAAAAGAGGCTGTTACATCAGCCCTGGCACAAACCTATCCAAATCTTGAAATTTTAATCAGCCAAGATCCAGGAAAAGATGGTTTAAACAAACCCATACAAGCGTGGACTCGTGCGCTGATGAGTCAGAATCCTAACGTCCGTTACCGCTGTAATTCTTATAATTTGGGTTTGTCAGGAAATTGGAATGCTTTAGCTGATGCCGCAAAAGGTGAGTATTTAGTGATTATTGGAGATGATGATCGGCTGTTGCCTAACTTTGTCGAAACACTATTGCACGCAACTAAGCTAGACGCACAAGTTGCCTTTTCAAATCATTATATTATCAATAGTCAGGGAGAGCGACTGGCAAAAGAAACAGAGCAATATACTAGGCAATATTACCGCGACAACCTTCCTCCCGGTAAGCTTAGTCAACCCCAAATGTGGGTATGGCGAAATGTAATACCTATGTCTGCTGCCTTACTCCGAACCAAAGATGTTCAGCGACTACGGTTCAAGGAGGACTTAAATACTCCAGAAATTGAATTATTCATTCGTCTAGTTCAGCAGGGGGTAGGTTTTGTTTTTGTGCCTGAATATCTGTCGGAATATCGAGTTCATAATCAGACAGCTACTGCGACCGGACTGTATAATGAGAGGCTGGTAAAATATTTGTTACCAATTGCCGTTCCTGCCGAAGTCGAACCCTATAAGCGACGGCTACTATCCCATTTAATGGTTAATGCTGTTAGCCGCTGCCTGATTCAGGGAGAAACCAAGCAGGCACGGGAATTTTTGAGAAGTGAGTATTATCCTCAAGTTCAAAAGAAAACTCCTAGAAGCTTGATACAAAGATTGTGTGCGAGAATACCAGCCGTTGTGGGATATCCGCTGTATCGTCTAGTCTATAAGTTGAATAAACAGCTCTGAAAGTATGAAATTCCTAGAACAAGTGATTCAAATCGTTCCTCGCTTACTTCCAGCTAGTGATGGTCTGGAAGATTACCAACTCAATCTAGCTCACAAACTCCGCTAATACTTGGGCATTAAAACCTATTTATTAGAGAAAAATTTATGATAAGATGAGATAGACTAGGTAAGAGAAGTCTACCGAGGTTTCCCCAAAATCATCTTTGCTGTAGCACTTCTCCAGCAAAAATGATTTTATAGCCGATTAGTAACTCATTGGTGTTACTATTAAAACGGTTGTGTTTTAACACCTAAATCTGAAAAATAAAATATGGATGAATTAATTGTTTTTACTCATATACCGAAAACAGCAGGAAGTTTTTTCCAGAAAAAATTTATTGAAGCCAATGTGCCATCTAACAAGTGTTACACAACTGCTGGACTCAGACAATTTATTCGGCAAAGTAGTGATGGCTATCGGCTATTTCATGGTCATATACCTTATGGGGTACACTTATTGACACCAAGAAGCATTAGATATATTACTCTTTTGAGAGAGCCAATCGATAGAGCTATCTCGTTCTACTATTCCATGAAGGAAGTAGATATAAAAATTTACAAACATCCTTTTCGGGAATATGCCGATTCCTTGACGCTAAAAGATTTTTACAAAAATAGAGACTTGCAGAATGTACAGACTCGATTTATTGCTGGAGTATTAAGTGATAAAATATATCCAAACTCACCTTCAAGATACACGGATAATTGGATACTGTATTTGGCAAAAAAAAATTTGAATAACTACATTTATGGCATTTTTGATAGATTAGAGGAATCTATCGAACTTTTTCAAAAAAAACTTTTTTGGACTGTTCCAATAGACATGAACCCCTACAGAAAAACCCAGAACAGACCAACAAAATCTGATTTAGACCAAGAAACAATTGAAATTTTGCTCAAAACCCAGTATTTAGATCTAAAATTATATGACTTCGCTCTAAACAACTTTGATAAACAATTTATGAATGTGTAATGTCAATTCAAGCAATAAAATTGTCTGTACTTGTTCAGATAGTACCCAGACTACCTCCAGCAATTGATGGTCTGGGAGATTATGCACTCAATCTAGCTCGCCAACTCCGCCAGGACTTTGGTATCGCCACCCATTTTTTGGTTGGTGACCCCACTTGGATAGGAAACCCAGAAATTGAAGGATTTCCTATCAGGCAGGTAACTGAGCGTTCGGCTAATACTTTGTTATCTCTGCTACCTAGCGGTAAAAGTACAGTCC
>CAKZMA010001131.1 GCA_937127375.1 uncultured Coleofasciculus sp.
GACGGGTTGACTTGTTCGCGATCGCTCTTGATTTAGTTGTACCACCCCTTTCCCTATTAGTCATGATTTGGGTAGCGGCTATGGGGGGAACTTTACTAGCAGGGGTTTTGGGAGTATCCGGGAAACCAGCGATTTTTGTAGGACTAGAAGGACTATTAATTCTACTATCAATTATTGGGGCATGGGCTAAGTTTTGCCGTGATGATATACCTGTACAGACGCTTTTGACTGTACCGTTTTATATTCTCTGGAAGATTCCTCTGTATTTTGCGTTTCTAGTCAAACCGGAGAATAAGTGGATTCGCACAGAACGAGACGCAGTGGATGTTCCAGAATCTTGAGAGATGGTTGGGCGAAACTCTGCACTACTTTACCAATCTGTGTTGCACCCAAACGAGAACGGCTACAGACTCCCTCTCATCAGACGAGTTGCCCGTAATCCTTTCCAAGCCAGCAGTAGCAGATTACAAATAGAAGTTAGGTAAGCTTGTCTTGCCACTGATATATTACTAGAAATTTCCTCATACCCCATCTCATTGATGATATCGCCACAGATAAATTCAATATCCCCAATTTGCTGTTCAGTTAACGTCGCTTTATATCGTCCAATTCTTTGCTGGTTTACTTCCTTCGTTGTCTCCAGGTTATGCGGAGATATGCTATCACTGGAGTCATCTCGTATCTTTTTGTTTTTTGCATCCTCCCGGAATTTTAACATTTCATCTATAAACTCAGTTTTACAGTTCAAAAAATGACAAATTCTTTCAGCATAATAGCTAGGTTCTGCAACTAACTCTTCATACTTGAGCATCAAATATCGTTTATCCCCTAGAATTTGAGCTTGCTCACTCATAATTTTGAATGCATATTGCCAATGCCAAGCCAGGACAATATGAGATGGCAATAGTTGTCCATTAAATATATACTGTTGATTAGTCAGCTTCACATTTTTATTTCTTGTATAATCTTCTATCGAAGCGATGACATCTCTGGGATCGCGAACAATATGGATAAACTGCGCGTCAGGATACCATTGTCGCAGACAGTAAACGAATTGCCAGTGTTGAGGCTTTTTATCTCCCCAACGAACATCGTTATTGCCCAGTGAAACGGCATAGGCTTGATACAAGCAGGCTAGTAATACATTATTACCAGCAGGCAGATTTTCCTGTAATAATTTTCTAAAATACTCTTTATCCAAGAGACGACCATAAGAACCTATCGGTGCTGATTTTACCAGCTTATCAATGTCTTGAACCTGATGCGTCCGATTAGGGTATTTCATCGGTAATCTTTGAAAGTACCCTGACTCCCTAGGAATGAACAGATCAGGATGCTTGTTGATCATCAGGCGTAACATTGTTGTACCTGATCGCATGTAACCAATGACAAATATTGGATCTAAGCGAACAGACTTTGATTTTTCCATGATTAGGCACTGCGATTACTGGGTCACTTCAATCATTTAGGATAGCGATTACAATAGTTTTAGACTTCCCCCTCGACTGGCATAGAACTCTCCGGTTTCTGAGCAAAAACAACTAACTTGTCCCGCCAAAGCGGGCGCAGTAAAAAAGGACTAGCCATAATCCTTCCTAGCTGTGTATATAACGTTGAACCAGAATGATCAAGTTGCCGTAAATCGATATGGATAGATTCAAAACCAGCCTTTTCAAGATGCCACTTCAAATGCTCTCGACTATATTCTAAGGGATGACCAATTCCCGATCCCCGTTCAGGAATACGGAATGTGTCAAATACACGTAATCCCAGGGCAAGTCTAACTAAATTCCTGAATCGATACAGATTAGGAGTGGTTAAAAAAAGTAGACCACCTGGTTTCATCCACGATTTAATTTTTTCTAGAACAATATAGGGAGGTATTGGCATGTGTTCAATAACTTCACACATAACCACTAGATCGTAATAATCCCGTTCTTCCAGATCGTCGTGTAAGAGATCACAACATCGAAATGATAAATTCTGGTCTAAAATGCCCTGTTTATATTTGTCGTTCACATCGGCGACAGTCCCTTCATAGTGAAATAATTTCTGGCAAAGTAAAGTAATTTGCCCGCCTCCAATTTCCAGAATACGAGCAGACTCAGGTAGGGGAAGTTGACAAATATGTTTTAAAGTATTCCAATATCTTGGCTTGTATTGAATGTAGTATGAGTCTCTTTCAAAAAAGTCATTCTTTAAAACAACTTGGTCGTAAGCTTGTTCAAATTGAGATTTTGATAAATTCATCTTTTTCCAATCATTTCCTGATAAACATCAACAATCTTTTGGGCTTTGTTTTCCCATGTAAATTCTCTCGCTCTTTCAACAGCCTTTGCTGACATATCTTCTCGCAATTGCTCATCTTCAACTAATATTTTAACTTTATCCGTTAACTCCTGTGTCAAATACTCTCTTGATAGCGGTTCAATCTTAAACCCCGTTTCCTCCGTAACATATTCCCCAATACCACCATTATTTGCTACAATACAGGGAAGCCCACAAGCCATCGCTTCCAACACCACTGCGCCACCAAATTCCCGAATTGAAGGAAAGCAAAAAATATCCGCTTGTCTGTAATACTTCAGTGTTTCCTGTTGCGGAATCTGACCTGTGAACTTTACCTTTTCACTCAAACCGAGTTTCTCCACTAAGTTTTCTAGCTTAGTTCTCTCTGAACCGTCACCGACTATTGTCAAAACTATTGTATCTTGAATTGATTGCTCCAGTTGCCCAATTGCTTCGATAACAATATCGGCACATTTGTAAGGAACTAATCGACCAACAAATAGTAAATTTATTTTGTCTTTGTTTTTAGGAGATTTGCTTTCATCCTTAACCAGAAAACTTTTATCAATTCCATTTTCATAAAACAAATCAATTTTGGCATCTGGAATTTTAAATAAATTTTTTAATAGATTTAAAGTATAAGTTGACCCTACCAATATCCGGTCAGCTTTTTGATAAGTTTCTTTGTATCCTGGTATTAATGCTCGACCAATAGCCCTAAAAAAATTTAGGTAAGCATACTCTTCCCTGGCTTTTTCTCTAAATCCTGGAGGATAGGGTACACCTCCATTAACAGGTCCGAGGAGAAAAGGCGTATGCTGACATGCTTTAACGACTTTGTATGGGTATCTAGGTTGTATCGGAGTAATCACATGTACAATATCATAATCACCGTTAATTATTTTAGTTTGAAATTGCTTATAGACCCGATCATTAAATTCTGCATAAATAGGATAGGTTAGCGTATTAAGTAGGGGCCAATTTACTTTTCCTTTTTTTGCGATACCAGCAACGAACTTGTAGTATTTTTTTAGGTGATCACTTTCGAGTATAAAAAGAACGTTATTATGCTGCTGTTGTTTTTCAAAGGCTTTTTTATTCCTTTCATGGGTCACCAATGTTACATGGGCAAGATGGTTAATCCCTTGAAAGAATCTATATCCGACTAAAGGTACAGAGGGCCAGTCGGGATTGCATTGTTCTATAATCAGTAAAACTTTAAGTTTTTTATCCACCATTGTAAAGATTTATTATAGTTTTGAGACTTGGGTTCACTTGGGTGGCTGTGATATCCCAGGAGGGACAAGTTAGTCAAAAAAATGGTTATTTGGTAGCTGCCCAAACCTGAACCCTATATTACCCTAACTAACCGACTCAGACAAACTGGTAGTTATTGCCGATAATTGTACCAGTGAAACCGCCGCGATCACACGTCAATTAGGCGCAACGGTAATTGAACGTCAGGATAGGAATTGGTATACCCTAGACTACAGTATCCAGTACCTATCTCCCAATCCACCTGATATCGTGGTACTGGTGGATGCTGACTGTATCGTACATGAAAGCGCGATCGCGAAACTTGCTCAACGTGCCAACACGTCCAAAAGACCCACCCAAGC
>CAKZMA010001132.1 GCA_937127375.1 uncultured Coleofasciculus sp.
GGGTGCATGCTATAGAAATTATGACTATTATTACAGTTACAAGCACGGCTGACAAGGGAGTGGGTTCTCTGAGAGCTGCGATCGCGCAAGCTGAGGCAGGGGATACGATTGAATTTGCGTCGAGTTTAGCTAACCAGACCATCACCCTAACCAGTGGTCAGCTAGAAGTTGATAAAGACTTGACAATTGATGGGCAAAATGCTCCAGGTTTAACCATCAGTGGGAATAACACCTCTCGCATTTTTTTGATCCAGGGGAATTCATTTAGTGATTTTCTTGATATCAGCCTACGGAATTTGAATATCACCAAGGGCAAAACAAGTGGAGTCGATAAAGAGCTTGCAGGCGCTGGCATTTGGACTGCAAGTGGAACAAAACTCACGGTAGAAAATAGCACCTTTAAAAACAACCACGTTCAGGATTATGGAGGAGGTGCTATCTTTGGCGGGTGGCGCAGTACAACTGTTGTAATTAACAGTACATTTGAGAAAAATAGTGCATTAGGTAACGAAAATAGGGGTGGCGGTGCGATTACGATTGATACCGAAAGCTCTCTTACGGTTATCGGTAGCGAGTTTATTGATAACAAATCCATTAGAGGTGGAGCAATTAACGTTCCTTTAGGTACTCTAACGGTAGAAAACTCTACTTTAAAAAATAACCAGGCGACTCTAGGCGGGGCAATTTATAACCTTTTAGGGGGTCTGAACGTCGAAAACTCCACTTTCTTTAAAAACAACACAACGGGTGACGGTGGGGCAATTTTTACCGATGGGGCTTCCCTGAAGGATGAAGGTAAAACTTCCGGAACTATTCAAATTCGCCATAGTCGGTTCGATAGTAATACTGCGGTTGGTGGCGGCGGCGGACTTTTTCTATTTGTTTATGATGCCGACAAAGTTATTCTAGAAGATAGCACGATTATTAATAATCAGGTTACGCCAAGTGCCGAAGGATTTGCCGGGGGTGGTGGTGTCAGGCAAGATCTGGGTGAGTTTATTGTCCGTAACACCACCTTTGCCAACAATCGAGTAATTGCGTTGGCGGAGTACCCTTCACTGGGTCAAGGTGGGGGTTTATGGGTAGGAGAGACTGAGCGAGTTACGATTGACAATAGTACCTTTTACGGGAACCGAGCGGAAGCAACCAATGGTAAAGGGGGTATTGGTGGAGCAATTCGTTTATCCAATGATCCTTATCCCACATCCATCACCAACACCACCATTGCCAACAATTACGCTGGGTTTCAAGGCGCAGGATTTTGGGCAGAAGAGTCAGCCAATGTCACGTTGGCAAATACCCTACTTGCCGATAACTTTGCTGACAATGATGGTAGAGATTCAAAGGTTAATCATCACACGAATATTACGTTCAAAGATGGGGGTGGAAATTTCCAATCTATAGCTCCCGATCCTAGTGATACTAAAATTACCCCAAGTGTTACACTCATTGATCCTGAACTGGGAGAATTTACAGATAATGGGGGTACGGTGCAAACACCACCCTTACCCAGTAATCCAGATGTAACAGCAGGGCCTGTAATTATCAGTCCTAGAGGCACATTTCCCGCTGCTCCAAGTGACTTAATCGTTACGGCGATTTTAGATACGGAAATTGAACTAACGTGGGCGGATCGGAGTGATAATGAAACAGGGTTCAAAATAGAGAGATCGCGCGACCAAGAAAATTGGACGGTAGTTGCTACCACACCGGCTGATGTTACCCGTTACCAGGATACCGACTTAACCGCGAACACGCAATATTACTATCGCCTGAGGGCAATTAACGACAGTGGAGACTCGTCGGCTACTGTCGCCCAGGGAACCACCGATAGCATAACCCCCCTTGTACCTAGCCTTCCACCTATCCAAGAACCCACACTGAGTCGCACATCCGAGGATGTTTTCTTCGTCCAAGGGAACTCAGATGGGATTCAACTTCAATTTGATTTAACCGGACGTGACACGGATTCGGTTAATGAAGTTGGCATTTTTTGGGTGGATGATGAATCTGGTTATATTAACGGTATTGCTCCTGGGGAAGCTGGGTATCTCGAAGCTGCCCTCAACCAATCCCAAGTTGTTTTCTCTGTGCTTCCTGGCAATCAGTTTCCAGATTTAAGCTTCACTCGTCAATTTGGGGTAGATGGGGGTCATAATTTTGGGTTTTATTTGGTCGAAGATAGTACCACGGATACAATACGGGCTGAGTTGGCGGCTGGAGGTAATCCGGATAATGTATTTTTGGGTTTAGCCTCTGCCAATGGGAGTCAGTTTGATCCTTTACAGGTCTCCGAATTAGGTGATAACTACTATAACCTGGCGTGGGAAGATGGCAATGATGGGGATTTTGATGACCTAGTTTTCACGGTGCAAATCACGGAGACTGATCCAGGATTCGGAACCCAGTTACAAGGAGGACAAGAAGGGGAAATCATTGATTTACGGGATCAGGATCAGGTAACCGGTATGATCCCGGCTGTATTTGGCGTTAATAGTGACGCTGAGTATGATAATAGTTTTGGGTTTTATGTTATTGATGACTCGAATGGTCGCATTGGGGATTTGCTACCTGGTGACCCCGGTTATGCTGAAGCGGCGGTGAGTCAGCAGTTGGATACAGACGCGGGACTCCCGGCTGGGACGTTAGTTGCTCCCTTTATCATCGCTGATGGTACATCAGAGGAGTTTTTGGCAGAGAATCCCCTGAATCAGAGTGGTGAAGACGTGATGGCTTATTTTACCTTTATGGGAGCTAACCCGGATGGGGTAGACCACGTTCGCCTTTTGGGGGATAATACGATTGGATTTGAAGATGAATGGAATGGAGGCGATCGCGACTATAATGATTTAGTAGTTCAGGTGAATTTTGTTTAAAAATTAGAGAGACTGTAGGAGAAAGACTTACAACTAAATCTCTCAAATAATATTTTATAAATTACATTAGGAAGTCTCTTAAGTTTTTACGAAGAGGTACTCCACTGATGAAAATTCTAGTATCTGCCTATGCCTGCGAACCGGGTTGTGGTTCCGAGGAGGGAGTCGGTTGGAATATGGCACTGGCGGTTGCCAAGTATCACGAAACTTGGGTGTTAACCCGAACGATTTTTCGCGATCCAATTGAGGCAGAACTGGCTCGTAATCCCATCTCCAACTTGCACTTTATCTACTTCGATCCTTTTAATTGGACGGAAGATTGGAGAGGCAGGCAAGGGGCAGTTCAACTTCACTACTATCTATGGCAGATTCAAGCCTATTTTGTTGCTCGTCCATTGCATCGCCAGATTGATTTTGATACAGTCCACCATGTTACTTATGTCAAGTTTTGGTCGCCAAGCTTCCTAGCGCTGTTGCCAGTTCCCTTCATTTGGGGGCCTGTGGGCGGTGGAGAACAAGCACCCAAGCCCTTCTGGCATGATTTTAGTGGCTGGGGAAAAGTTTACGAAACCTTGCGAGACTTGGCTCAACGGCTGGGAGAACAAGACCCATTTACTCGGATCACGGCTCAGCGAAGTGTCTTAGCTCAGGCGACAACGGAGGAAACCGCTAAGCGGCTTTTAAAGCTGGGCGCGACCAATGTGCAGGTGTTTTCTGAAACAGGGTTATCTAAGCCAGAGCTAGCCCGCCTAAAACAGTGTCCAATCCCAGAGAATTCTCCCGTGAGATTTATTAGTATGGGTCGGCTTTTGCACTGGAAAGGCTACCACCTGGCAGTACGTGCCTTTGCCAAGGCAGAATTATCAGCGGCTGAGTACTGGCTGTTAGGAGATGGACCTGAACGAGAACGGCTACAAGCGCTGGCTGAAACGCTAGGGGTTGCTTCCCAAGTCAAGTTCTGGGGAAAACTACCGCGTGAGCAATCAATGGATAAGTTAGGACAATGCCATATTTTGGTTCACCCAAGCTTACATGATTCTGGAGGATGGACTTGCTTGGAAGGAATGGCGGCTGGACGACCGGTGATTTGCTTGAATTTGGGTGGACCTGCCACTCAGGTTACCGAGGAAACTGGTATTAAGGTGTCAGCCTCTGATCCCCAAGAAACGGTAAAGGGTTTAGCTGAGGCAATGAGACGTTTAGCGGGTGATGCCGAGTTACGAGTTCGGCTGGGGCAAGGCGGTCAAAAGCGCGTCAAGGAGGTTTATGATTGGGAGGTTAAAGCAAAAATTTGGGTTCAGCTTTATCAAGACGTTGTAGCACAAAAGTAACCCGTTGATAGCAATGCAACACTTATGGAACGGAAACTTAAACTGACCACTCTCGGTGTGGAACTGGCACGAGCGGATAGATGGCCCGATGGATGTCCAATTCTCAAGGCATGGCGTGGTGCTTATTCTCCAGCGTTTAATCAGGTAGTTCAAGAGACATTTGAAATCGTTGCGGATGAAGATGCTGACGCATTTCTACTGCCATCTAATGTGTCGTTCTATTCTCCCAAGCGACTCCACGAGATTGGCGCAATAGTATCTCAGCTACAATTGCCGTCAATTGGTTTTGATATCAGTCATGAGCGGCGAAAACCGAAGTGGCTGGACTATATTATCCGATTTTCTTGGTATCGATCACTTCATGAACCAGGGATTATTATTAGTCCGGCGTTCCTTGATTCAGATGGATTTGATCTGATGACAGAATTTGACATCCGTAGTTGGCAACCCCTAGAGAAGGAAACATTGCCAACTGTGAGTTTTTGTGGCCGTGAAGGAGGAACCTTGGGACTTGCCATCTGGAGGATGATGCCCAAAAGTCTTACCCGTCGTATGGCAACTAATTTTTTCTGTAGCAGAACTCGTGGCATTCGCATGACCTGTTGTCACCCACTGCGAGTCGATGTGATGCAGATTCTGGAAAAAGATCCGCGAATCAAGACTGATTTTATTGGGCGAAAAAAAGCAGGGATGAGTCCTAACATACAAGGAAACTTGCGTCAGCAATTTCTGGACAATTTGATGCGTAATGCCTATGCCCTTTGCGTTCGCGGCACGGATAATTACAGTTGGCGATTCTATGAAGCCCTTTCTCTAGGTAAGATCCCAATACTTATTGATACAGACTCTATGTTGCCTTTGGAAGAAGAGATTCCTTGGGATCAGTTGATTGTTCGAGTACCCTCTACCCGTTTACCTGAGTTACCTGATCGGTTGATGGAATGGCATTCTAGGCTTTCCCCGTCTGAATTTCGCGACTTGCAGCGAGAGTTACGGTCACTTTTTGAGCGGCTAACACCAGCACAGTTTTATCCGCAGCTATTTCGGAAAGTGTTACATTGAGAACTTTTAGACACTCCTATGAGTACAGCAGACCCATGGTGAAGATAGGTAGATATTGGCAAACGGTATCGTTTAACGCAAGAAAGGCATGGGAGGCGAGAATTCCTCAGGGTATCGTTTGTCGCCCCTACAAGTTTATCTACTTTCCGGTTCCGAAAGCAGCTTGTACCACTCTTAAGCAAGTGATCGCCGATCTTTGTGGACTTGAGCAAAAGTTTGATCCTAACTTTATCGATTTTGAATGGGTTTCAGGTCAACGGTTAGATGAATTTCCTGATTATTTCAGGTTCACTGTGGTTCGTAATCCTTGGGATCGATTAGCTTCATGTTATGGAAATAAAATAAAATCTGCTAATAATCTTTTTCCCTCTACCTTTGATCGCTATAATCAAGTCTTACAGGTTAAAGTTTTTTATCCGGAAATGCCCTTCGACCAATTTGTGAAAAGGGTGTTGCTAATTCCGGATGTACTATCGGATGAACATTTTCGTTCTCAAAAAAGACTTGTCTGTGATCCGAAGGGGCGTTTATTGGTACATAAGGTTGCTAAATTAGAAAATTTCGATAAAGATTTAACCGACATTTTCAAAACATTGCAGCTTCCGAGTATCAAGATGCCCCATCTTAATCAAACAAGTTCCCGTAGATATAAAGATTATTACGATGACCAGCTTCGGGATTTAGTAGCACACCGTTATCGCTCGGATATAGAAATGTTTGGCTATACGTGGTGATGATTACTTAATGAATTGATAACAAGATTTGACGGAGTAAATTGTTGACACCCCCTTAATGGTTCAAGGCAAAAGATGTCACCTCTACCAGAAACTTAGCCGCAACTTCTGGATTATGCTGGGCGATAAACTGCTGAGACTTTTGACCCATTGAGACAATTAAATCTGAATTATCCATAAAACGTCTCATGTGTTCAGCTAATTCTTCCGGATGATAGGGGTCAAAAATATAACCATTTTCTCCTTCCACAACAAGTTCAGATGAACCCGCCCATTTAGAACACAAGATAGCTTTACCAAAAGCCATAGCTTCCAGCAAAACTACCCCCCAGATATCTTCTAAAGTGGGAAAAACGAAAACATCGGCTTGGCGGAAATAAGCACCCAAGCGGTCATAATTTCCCCAACCTGCCCAGTGTACAGAATCAGTTAACCCCTGAATTTTACTATAAGCTTCTAGTTCCTCCCGTTGTTCTCCATCACCTACGATGAGCAAGGTATATGTTTGATAGCCCTGCTGCTTGAGCATCGTGCAAGCCTGTAAGAGCAACTGAAGTCCTTTGCGGGGGATGACTTTGCCCACAAACAGAAAAATGGGATGCTGTAACTCGGGTTTAGGTTCTGAGTCCTCTTCTGGACTTCCCAGTAAGGTTTTGACATCTGGGACTTGGTAAGGTCGAGCAAAAACCCGCTGTTCTTCAGCGCCTAAGACTTTGGTTAGATAATTTTTGCCACTACTCGTATTTGTGATGAAGGTATCCGCGAAGCGAACCATTGCGCTTCGCAGAATTAAACGGGATCTGGAATTGATATAGTCTATGGTTGGGGAACTGCCATCGTAAACAATAACAACCTTCCACATTCCTAAGGGTTTAAATAGTAAAGCGAGGAGCGTCCAGAGGGAGAAACCACTAACAAAGATGACATGAGGTCGAAACTTGAGCAGATAACCGATAATTTTAGGAGATACAACAATTAAGCCGGGACTGTAACCAGCACCTTGAGTCGTGGGGACAAATTGTGTTTTTCCCACCACTTCAACGGTAAATGTTCCTTCAAATCCGGGAACAAATCCTTCCCAATATCCCGTATAAATGGTAGTTTTGGGAAACATTTTTCTGAATTCTTTAAACAACGGCTGCCAGTAATTTTGTCTTTCCATCGAAGGAAGCAGCCAAGCGACATGAATATTTTCTTTAGTCTTCACTTGTTAATTACTCCAATATTCAGTCACATAAATTAATTAGATGAAATAGAAAAAAGACTAAAAATTTTGTACAGAGACGTAGCCTGCTACATCTCGACTTCATATATTCATTTTTTGACGTTGTTCTTTCGTGGCATAGAAATGGGATTGCCTAAATTGCCCATTTTCTTTAACAAATGCCAGATCGACTTGAGCCAGTGCGCCATCGAGGGGACGAATGCAATTGCCAAAAATATCGTATACCACAAATCCCTGGTTTTTCATGTAAGTTACAATTTCATAAAATTGGGGACTATTGACCATGAATTCAAAAAGAGAAACTTCCAGGATAATCATTTCCGTCTCTTGCAGTACATTTTTTGCCCCTTCTAGCACGTCGAGTTCTGCTCCCTGAACGTCTAGTTTAATTAGATAGGAGCCTTTTAAATTCTTTTCGGAACATAAATCATCAAGGGTTACCATGGGGACTTCACGGGGAACTCCATCAGCATCACTGCCTTCCATTTCTTTGAGGATCGATGATCCCTGTATGCCGGGGTGGACGTTGATGATAATGTTTCCAGAACTTTTGCCAGCAGCAGCGATGACGTATTGGGCTTTGTATTTCTGGCAGATATCTTGGAGGAATCCTTCACACTCGGCTACGGGTTCGACGAGGAGATGGTTGGCTTGGGGAAATTTTTCGTACAGTTCAAATGTGCCATAAGCGACACCGACATCGATGACAGTTTTGGGTCTGAAGTTAAGAGATTTGACGTGATCAAGAACTCCCGCTAGGGAGGTTCTCACTCGGCGGCGCGGGATGTCAAAGCCAAGGGGTTTGAAGGTGTTGTAAGCAATTTTTTTCAAGATCTCTCGCGTTCTCATTCTGGGACTCCATGGTTGAAAAAGTAATGGGAAAATATTAGTTTTTGATCAAGCGTCTCTGCTTTGTCAGGTTTAATTATCCTTGGTAGCACCAACAATTGAAATTGAAACCAATCTGACATAAGGGAGTATCCAAAAGAAAAACCACAACCGACTAGCATGGCGCTGGCAAAATACTTTGGACTCGGCAGGTGGAAACCCCTTGACTTGATTGGCTTTTTGCCATCGCTGTCTCAGGGTTAATTCGGGGGCTAACCAGGCATGGGCTTGGGGAGGGTTGGTTTGACATTTTCCGGTATATCCTGGGGCTACCCAAACAGTACACCCTTGTTGTTGCGCCCGCAAGCCGTAATCGATGTCGCCAATGCTATGGGTAAAGGCAGGATCTAGGTTGCCCACGACTTGGACAACAGAACGTGGGATTAAGACGCAGTTACCATTCATGGTGTCAACGGGTTGAGGGTCTTTACCGGGTTCTATAAGATTATATTTAAAGGGATGCCACCAGCTATTTCGCGCTAAACCTCCATAGGTGAGTTTCCCCGTTTCGGGATGTGCCATAGAACCAACTATAATTGCCTGTTCCTCCTCTTGTGCGGCTAGATGATGAGAGGTGGTGAGTAGGGATGTGATCGCGTCTGGGTAAAGTATGGTATCGTCATTGAGCCAGAGGTAGTAGTCGTAGTTGTATTTAAGTGCCTCAGCGAAGGCTTTGTGCATGCCTCGGTTCCAATAGAGGTTCCCATCCCCTTGGAGAATCTTAACCTGAGGATAAGTTTGTCGCACTGCCTCGGTTGTACCGTCGGTGCTGCCATCATCGACTAAATATACATCCAGGGTGACTTCAGCCGGAAGTAGCTGGTTAAACAAGGCGTCTAGACAAGCTAAGGTTTTGGGTTTACGGTTATGGCAAGTGATCAGGATGGCAGTGCGATCGCGGTTCATATTTCAGTGAAAGCTAATGATGAAAGCTAATGACTCGGAACCTGACGTGAGTTTGGGTTTTGAGTGAACGGGAAGTTCTCACCCTTGACAAAAGAATAACAAGCTGATGTATAATTTACTAATCTTACACAAAATCCAGGAAGTAACTCAAGATACTTCACTTTATGTTAATGTTAAAAGTCATGTTTGCCCAGGCATAAAGGAAGTTATTCAATTGTGCCAATAAATTTTTTAGGAGAACCGCAATGAGGGCAATGGCAGACGTGCAAATTCTAGATATAACACCCTGGTCTGACGAGAATTCTCAAATCTTAGCGAATTATATAAGAGAGAACTTTTCTGGAAAAATCCAAATTCTGGAGGCAGGGTGTGGGCAAGAATGGGGATTGAATTTGCACGGGGTAGACTATGAACTGACAGGTGTTGATTTAAGTGAAGAGGCTCTAGATATCAGAAAAAACCAGAAAAAAGATTTAGATAAAACGATTGTTGGTGACTTGCGAACCGTTGAACTGGACGAGAATCATTACGATGTGATTTATTCGTCTTATGTGCTTGAGCATGTTGATGGTGCCGAGCAGGTACTCGACAAATTTTTTCAATGGTTAAAACCACAAGGCGTTCTGATGCTGCGAATTCCTGATGCAGATACGGTCTATGGTTTTGCGTCTAAGCATTTACCTTTTTGGGTGCATGTATGGTATAAAAAATATATTCAAGGATATCCCCATGCTGGGGAGCCAGGATATGCACCTTTCCCGGTTTTTTACGATGCTGTTGTCTCACGGCGAGGTATGCAAGCCTATTGTCGCAAACGTAGTCTTCCGATAAAAATTGAATACAGTTATGCTGAAAAAAATCCCGGAGTCATGTTTGGAAAGTTTGCTCCAATGGGTAATCTGATTTTCTATGCCATTGGATGGCTATCGTTGGGGAGAATTGCCGCGAATCGGGGTGATGTTGTATTCGTGATTGAAAAGCCGTAATAATTTATATGGAGTGGGAGGGAGGGTAGATTAGTTAGGTTGATAAAATTTCATGATACAAGTTCAGGTATCTATGAGCTTGAATTTCAAGGGTGAACTCTTGCTTAACTTTTTCTCTAGCTCGATGGGAAAGGTGTTGCCAGCGTTGTTTGTCTTGTAAAATCCAGGCGATGCCATTGGCTAAATCTTCACAACTAAAACACTTGGCTCGATAACCATTTTCCTGATGCTCAACAACATCTTTTAACCCTGTTGTATCAAAACAAACAACGGGTGTGCCACAAGCAAGGGACTCAGAAGCTGTCTGACCAAAAGCTTCCTGAGTTGATGGAACAATCATGACGTTGGCGGCTGAATAAACGATGGCTAAGGAAATAGCATCCTGGAGATAGCCCAAATAATGAGCTTTAAAGCCTAAATCAATAGCATTTTCCGGTTGAGATGAGCCAAAAATAACCACTTCTGTATTTTGTCTTTCTATAGACTGGCTTAAACGTTGTAAAGCGAGTTGGAGTAAGTGAAATCCCTTTCGAGAATCACTCGTCGCTCCTATTGCTCCAAACAAAATAATTTGCTTATCCTGAGGTAATTTCAAAAGTTCTCGTGCCAAGCGCCGCTTAATCGGCTTATATTGTTCATGATTGAGTCCATAAGGAATCACTTCAATTCGCCGATTCTTAAACAGAGAACTAGAACTCGCACAATTAGCTAGCCAGGTGCTAGGAGTAACAATTGTCAGATTAAGATTTTGCCAAGCTTTGGCTTTACGTTGCCAAACCCAACGCGATAAATCCCAGTTTTGATTGCTTTGTAGTAGGGGACAGTGACCACAAGACACTTTATAGCGATCGCACTCTTGACTGTAGTGACACCCGCCAGTCAAAGCCCACATATCATCTAGTGTCCAGACGAGGGGTTGCTTGAACTTGGCGAGAGTTTCGATTTTTAAGAAGCCCGCACCAATCCAATGTAGATGAATGATATCGGGAGCCAGTTGAGCTATTTTAGGCGCGATTCCATCGGGAAGCCATTCCAGGGAAAGCGTAAGTTGCGTGCGATCGCAGCCCGGATAAAAGCGCAGGGGAAAGCTGTCTAGGGTGGGTTTGATGATACCCAATGCTCTGCCTAAATTGTTGTTGGGAGCGAACACTGCTCTATCATCGCTCAGCTTTTTCTCAACCAACATTTGCGAAGCGACGCCAAGTTGCTGTAATCCTTTGTGAAGTCGGTAAGCAGCAATAGCAGCTCCACCGCCAATGTCAGAGGTACTCAGATGTAAAATCTGCATTTATTTAAATGAAAGGGTCTACTAGGATAAGCAAGATATGAAACTATTGGTTTAGTATTTTTCCTAGTTAAACTTACCTTCTCAATATTTTTTTAACTTTCTTCTTAAAACGACTCGGTAAGTCAGGATAGTCTTGTTTCCATGCCAATTCTTCGATCTGAGTATCGCAAATTACAAAGGGTGGGTGTTTTAAAGGAAACTTTATCGCCTCTAGGGGAGCATTCGCTCGAATAGATTCAGGATCAGTTGTGTGCGTCGCTTCAGCATTAAACCCACAATTAGAAATGAGGTTAACGTTAGAAATAACATTAATTCCATTTTGCAACCAGCAGGCAAATACCCATTGATAGTCCCAAGCATCAATTTTTCCTTCATACATTGACTGAAAGGTTTTTGTCCACATTTTAGTAGCACGCTCACTTCTGAGAATATCTTTTAGCCAATTCCCCTCCTTGACAAGAGGCCAGAGTTTCATGGTCACATCATAGTATTTCCATGCCCGTCGCCAGCTTGCCCATCCCCAGATGGGAGTTAAGCGAGAAAAGTAATAACTGTATTCGGTGCGTTTATACCCACCCTTACGAGAATCATCGCCCGAAATTCCCATAATTCGTTGATCATCTCGATAAAAATCAAGGAGTTCTTCACAAAACTGAAAGAATGTTGGGTGGGGTAAGCAATCATCTTCAAGAATAATTGCTTCCTCTACTTGCTCAAAAACCCAACTTACAGCGCTAGCACCACGTTGCTTTGGTCCTAGGTGAGTATCGGAATAATTTTTTATAACTTCACAGTCCCAATCAACTCGATCAATAATGGAACGGGTAGCAGCACAACTTTGAGATTCACTGGGTTGGTCTGAACGGGGACCATCAGCCACAACTAATAGTTTTGGAGGTTTAGCTTGGCGGATTGCCTCAAACACTTTTTCAGTTAGCTCTGGTCGCTTGTATATAAAGAAGGCAACAGGTGTTTTCATTGGCGTTAATCAACAGTTATATTCACAACAATATTAGAGAAACCTCTAATCATAGAGTAAGCAATTTATCCTAACTGGTTAATGCTTGTCTTAATTGGAAAATATCGATAACGATTATCTTTATTTGTACACTAGTCTAGTCTCTTGTATGTATACAAAGAAAGCAACAGGTATTTTTCTTGGTGTTAATCCATACTCATATTCACAACGAAATTAGAGTAATTTCTAATCATAGATAAACTAATTTCTACTAACTGTGTAATACGGGTTTCACTGGGAATATATCGGTAGCGAAAAGAAGCTACTCTAGGATCATGCTCTTGATAGAGAATATCTTGAGCAAAGTTACCCCAACGCGGTGGCATTAAATCTATTGTCATACCTGCATGAGCAGAGGGTAACAACATATTAGAGCCATGGATACCAATGACTAAACGACTTTCTGAGTATAGTTTACACATTTGCTTATCAATTTTATCATCAAACTTATCAACTCTCAAGTCTTCTATCCAATTCGGCAGTTTAGTATGTTTTCCCAGACCAGAAACCACGAACTTAGCTTCAGGGATTTGTAAGCGGAGCTTCTTAAATAATTGTTTTACCCGCCAATTTTGAATCAGTAATCCTAGAGAAAGGAGTTTTAACTTTCTTAGAAGCCTAAACATTAGCATACTACACCACAGACGATCTTCACGCCATATAAAGGTTATTTTAATGTTTTCTGGTTCAAAGCGATGCTTTGGCACTGCCGTAAACCGAGTAATGTCGAACTGACGGGGATGGGAATATGCCTTGCTGATATAAATTTGATCAAAGCGTTTCAATTCTTCACTGACAAACTCAGCCAAGCTAGGATAGTAACATCGTCCCTTTTTGAGAGGAATTGGCACTGTCCAGACTTCAGCAACGCCTTTGGGAACCATCCATCTCAAGAATTTGGGAATTATAATGATTAAGCCCAAATCCGAATGATTATCTAAATGTCTCTGAGCATTAAGTAACTTGAGTAAACAATGTCCATACAGATAATCAATACAGTTTAAAATAATAACTCTGTTACAGCTCCGAAAAACTTCTTTAGAAATGTTTAGCATTTCAAGTTCAGGATTTTGAATAGATTTCAAGAGGTGTGTGGCCAAACCAACTGGACTCGTTTCATGCCCAAATAATACTCCTTTCACGTAATCAGTTTGATAAGGTTTTTGAATTGCATGACTAACGCCGAGAGTTTCCATCAGTTCGGTCTTACATTTAACACATTTTGAGTTAACCATAACATGCATTCCCATAAAACATACATTAGTATGTTCCAGAGAGCTTTGGCAATAGGGACAATTGGACTGGTGTTGAATGATAGGTTTAATTTCAATCATCGGATCAACTCTACTAATCTTGCAGCACCTTTATAAAGGTTTAAAGATTGGAATATCATTTTGCCAACTACTCGGAGTTGACGAAAATAAAAATTTAGAATTATAATCACTATAAAATAAGTAATTATCGTAGCTATAGTAGCACCAATAGCTCCATATTTTGGAATTAATATCCAGTTTATTCCTATATTTGTTAATGCTCCTATACCACTTAAATAAAGAGAATATTGTAATTTCCCCTCTACAGCCAGATACACGCTTCTGGCTAGCCCAAAGTTGCTACCAAATTGTGCCCAGACATACAGGGATAAAATAGAAGATGAAGCTGCATAAGATTGACCATAAAGTATCCCAACGATGTAAGGTGATAATAAAGAAATTGGCAGAGCTACTAATATCCATAGCCATGCCATAGCATCAAAGTAAACTTGCATTTTGCAGATATATTCCCCTGGATTTTTTTGCCTTAAATTTGCAAACTTTGGAAATACTGACTGATAAATAATCATCGGAATAAAGTCAAATATTTCCGATAGCTTCACCGCTACAGAATAATATCCTAATTGAGTAGTATCCGGCAATAATGAGCCTAGCATTACTTGATCAATTTTGGAATAGACATAAACAGCTAATCCGGACAAAACCAGAGGCCAACTCTCCTGAAGTAAGATTTTGGCTCGGTAAAAACTCCATCGCCATCTTTTTAGATAATTACCATTGATATAATAAGCGATAACCATTGCCAGTCCCCTCAAAGCCGACTCAGCTAAACTTGCCCAGGCAAAGGCAATAACAGTCATTTGTAGCCGAATCAATACGATTCTTAAAACGGCATAGACAGCCGACACTAAATTGTTAGCAACAACAATATATTTAGCTTTGAGTTGTGACTGGAACCAATAGTCAATAGTCCTAAATGCTTGAAGTATTGTGCTGGTAGCAACAATACCAACTAACCAGTGAGTTAGGTAATCATTTGGTTTGATCCAAGAAATTATTCCGACAGTTAATAGGAGAGTTGCAATACCCCCTATTAACCGAATGACAAAAGCAGTTCCCAGGGTTTCCTCTTTACAAGAAGGATCGCGAGCAATATCACGAATGACAAGAGTACCTAGCCCTAATTCGGTAATCGCACGAAACAGGGAGACAAAAGTAAAGGCATAGGTAAGAAGACCATAGTCCTCAGGTTGCAGGTAACGCGCCACCCAAATACCTACAACTAATCCCAGAGCCATTTGGAAAATTTGATCTGCTAATAGCCAAGAGGTATTACCAATAATCTGACGTAAACCTGGGCTAAGCCTTTGAGTTATCGCTGCTAGCTTATCTAACATGAGAAGGTGTTACCCTGACAAAAGTCAAAAAGTTGACAAGGAACGAGTTGAGGCAAACGCTGATTATTCCTTGTCTCTGATACTCGTTCTGGCAAACGGAAATGTTGCCTCAAGAGCCAGCGGTTTCTGGAATTGAGGATGGTAACTAAAATTTTCTAACGTATTCATAGTCAGCCTAACTGTGATTAAAACATATAAAATCCAACCTATACTTATGTCGCTTATACCTCCATCTGTCGTATTTTTCATGATTATCCATGTCAAAATAACTAAAGGAAATAATCCTTCAGATCCTTGACTCCGAGTCAAATGCAAAATCCCATAATAAATAGCGGTTACTAATGAAAGGAGAAACATAGCCAATCCCAACCAACCTAGATTTAAGCCAACGTCTAAATAACCACAGTGACTGTGTTCTGGTATCATATCACCTGAACCAACCTCAGTAATCCTAATAGCAAGTGCTGGGTTATCCCATCCTCGCCAAAACTGCCAAAACCCTTCGTGTCCGTAGCCGAACAAAGGACGCTTGTTAATCGATTTCACCACTTTAGTCCAGATATAGGTTCGCCCTGTTAACGTCATATCCTTACCCAGTTTCTCTACAATAATATACTCTGCATTTTCTGTGATCAAAATTGTTAGGGAAATGCCGATTGCCAGAAATATCCCCATCGAAGCAAAAGCCACTCGTGGAGGCAATCGTCTGATAAAATTGAGAAATCCTGAGAGTGATATTAAGACAACTAACAAAACCCGAGCCAGACCCCCTTGGGATTGTAGAACGCAAAAAAATGCTAAAGCGGCTAAACTCAGGAATAGCCCCTTGTACTTTGGCATGCGAACTGATTGTAAATACATTAAACTGAAAGCTAGAGCCATGGTTGCTCCAAAATCATTTTTGTGAATATAAATTCCCGTCCAAGGAATCGTTTTATTTCCAATAGCTAAACTTAAAAACAGAACAACTACATGATAATAATTTAAAAAATTAAATAATTTAATTGTATCATATTGTTTGCCAATATAAACAAGAAAAAATGTTATAATAGAGAAAATAAGACTTGCTTTTAGGGTGTGTTCGGGTGTATTTGAAACAAGGAAAGACATGATTAACATAAGGTTATAAATACAAAAAGCTGGGTTTTTTTTAATTAGTATCATTAATACATAACGTAAATTTTGAAAAGTATAGTAAAATCGGGGAAAGAGCAAAATGAGAAAAGGGATATAAAACCCAAGTGGCATAAGCAAATAGGGAAGCGTTATCTCAGGCGCATATAGGGCTTCAGGGCTAAACCTGCCAATGAAGCGGAGGAAGCTGATACTCATACCGCCAATAATCAGCATGGATAAAACTAGAAAAATCATTTCAACAATTTCAGCCCATCTTTTATGGCGGCTGAGGAGCTGAAAACCGATAATTAGATAAAGGAGTGCAACCCCGAAAAGCAGTGTGAAGACTAAAGGATGTAAAAGAAGCTGTTTCATGGAATCCCCGGAGTCAGTCCAAAGTTATGTTAATAGTGAGCTTGGACAAAAATAATGGCTCAAAAGATAAAATTAATACTATTGGAGTTAGGTAGTGTATGTTTGATATACCTCAACAATCAACTCAGCCAATCATAACAGGTTTAATCCTTACTGCAGCATTCGCCCTTGCTGACCCATCTCCTAGTATCGCTCAGTTACCGAATTTTGAAGCTCAGGTACTCCCCCAATCGGCCGTCAACTCAGTACCCTCTGAGTCAGCTTACACCTTAGGCGGTGGCGATCGCATTCGCCTCGATATTCTAGAAGTTCCCCAGTATAGTGGAGAATACCAGATTCCACCAGGGGGTTCCCTCTCCCTACCTCTCGTGGGTAGCGTGTTTGTGGAAGGGTTGACCTTAGAACAAGCGACCCAGACTATATCCAATCAGTATGCTCGCTTCCTGAAACGGCCCCTCGTCACTGTCATTCTCCTAGCGCCTCGTCCCATCACTGTTTCTGTTTCTGGGGAAGTTAATCGTCCGGGCTACTACGCCTTAGTACAAACAGGAGGTGGCGGATTTTCCACCGGACCGCGACAGGCAACCTTAACCCAGGCACTGGCAGAAGCCGGGGGAGTAACGCTGTCCGCTGATATTCGTCGAGTTCAGCTCCGTCGTCCTCAAAGCAGAAGTTCTGAACAAGTGTTCACGGTTAATCTCTGGCAACTCGTGCAAACTGGCAATCTACGTCAAAATCTGGTGTTGCGCGATGGAGATGCTATTTTTGTCCCTACCTCAACTCAAATCAATCTCCAAGAAGCGCGACAAATCGCAGCAACTGCCTTCGCACCTACGCCTGATACGCCTCGTACTGTTGCAGTAGTTGGCGAAGTCAACCGTCCCGGTACTTATACCGTCTCTGGAGAAAACCCAAATCGGTCTGAACAAACCCTCGGCTTCCCCACGGTAACCTTGGCAATCCAGGAAGCGGGGGGTATTAAACCCATGGCAGATATTCGCCAGATTCAGATCCGCCGCGTGACTAAGACGGGTATTGAGCAAATTATTTCGGTAAATTTGTGGCAACTTCTACACGCAGGCGATTTCAATCAAGACGCCGTTATCCAAGAAGGAGATACAATCATAGTACCCACGGCTACCGATGTCAGTCCGGCAGAGGCAACGGAATTAGCGACGGCTAACTTTGCCCCCGATACTATTCAGGTCAGTGTGGTTGGAGAAGTGACCGAACCGGGAACTGTGGACATACCCCCCAATACCCCTTTAAATCAAGCGATTTTGGCAGCTGGTGGATTTGACCAAAGTCGAGCCCGGAAAAGTTCTGTGGAGCTGATTCGACTCAACCCTGATGGCACTGTTGCTAAACGTACTGTACCGATTGATTTTGCCCAAGGCATCAATGAGTCAAGCAATCCTGTACTCCGCGATAATGACATTATTGTGGTGGGTCGCTCTGGAATCGCCAAAGTGGGAGATACTATCGGAACAGCGTTATCGCCCGTAGATCGAATTTTTGGATTATTCAGACTTTTTGATTTCTTTGGATTCTGAAATTCTCAGTAACTATACAGGGAGTATATCAGGTTTGACATAATGTTTACCCTAACCCGCGCTTGTTGGGTTTCGTTCCAAGAACCCAACCTACTTGCGTTGACATGTACTTGTTCATTTAAGTCAAATAGGATGAATGCATATAGCTGGTTAAGTCATTCAGCCGTTACTCGGTGACATTCATCTCTCTTTCGTAGAATGGATATTATATAGATAAGTTTTCGCCTGTGGCTCCCCCAAAATTGGCTTAAACAGGTATTATAACTTTTTCTAGAAGTAGACCAAAACGCTAGAGGTGCTTTCGATGGATACTGACCACAATCTACCACAGTTTCTAGGTCAAGCGAATGGGAAATTCCATCAGTCGTGGTCTCAAGCCGACTCCACCGAACCTGATGAGAATAGCGGACAGACCATAGATCTAGCTTGGGTGTTTGCTGTTGTCCGTCGTAGAGCCTTGGTGATGGGGAGTGTGGCTTTTGCCTTGATCGTCCTCTCTGGACTCTGGCTCGTCTGGAACAAGCGCCAGACTGTTCTAGAGTATCAAGGTTCATTTAAACTGTTAGTCGAACCAGTCACGGCGGAAGGTCAGTTAAGAGATCAATTTTTATTATCTCAAAATCAAAACTTAGATATCCAGAGAATTCAGATAGAAAAAAGCTTGTTGGACTACGAGACACAGATTCGGGTTTTGCAAAGTCCGCAAATCCTGATGCCTGTGGTTCAGCAACTGCAAGTTCAGTATCCAGATATTGATTATAATTCTCTTAAGAATAGTCTAGGAATTTCTCGCATCACTTATGAAAAAGATGACAAGGAAGAAGGAACAAAAATATTAGAAATTAGTTACCAGGATAAAGATACCCAAAAAATTGAGTTCGTTTTAGATGAACTTGCTCAAGCCTATCTAAATTATAGCTTGCAAGAACGCCAGAAAAGCATTCAGCAAGGTCTTGAATTTATTAGCTCTCAACTGCCCAATCTTCAGCAGCAAGTTGATACGCTCCAGGGACAATTGCAAAACCTCCGCCAACAGTACAATTTGGTCAATCCTAATATAGCCGATCAATTTCTGACTGGACATCTCATGGATATTCGGACAGAGCGATTAAAGACAGAAGTTCAACTTGCTGAAACCCGCGCTCTCTACCAGACGCTGCAAAAACAGTTGAATGAAGCGGATGCAACAGCTATTTTATCTCAGGAGGTACTAGCTTACGACTCGTTAATCGATGAACTCCAGAAAGTAGAAGCTGAGATTGCCTCACAATCCTCTCTATTTCGCGCTGATAGCCCCCCCATGGAGATCTTGCGTGAAAGACAGCAAAATTTGCGGCTTTTGTTGAATCAAGAATCTCAAAATATTTTGGAAAATCTAAACGGTAAAATTGAGGGACTCGAAGAGCGCTATAACACCATTGTCAAAACCGAAAATCAGATTAATCAAAAATTCAAACAGTTACCTATTGTTACCCGCCAAACCACTGATTTAGAACGGAAACTAGAAGTTGCCACAGATAACCTAAAAGAATTTCTGAAGAAACGAGAGGCTTTGAGGTTGGATGCGGCTCAGCAAGAGATACCTTGGCAACTGATTAATCCACCTCAGTTATCACGCACAGAAAGCGGTATTCTGATCCCTGTGGAATCTACATCAATCAAGCGCCCATTTGCTGTAGCTGTGGTTTTAAGCGTACTGTTGGGCATAGGGGTCGGTTTTCTGGTCGAGGTTCTCCATACCGTCTTCCATACCCCGGATGAAATAAAAGGAGCAACTCGACTTCCCATCCTAGGCGTGATTCCTTTTACCAAGAAACTGAAAAAACTTCCCCAGAAATCCCAGCAACGAGAAATTGTGGCGCAGTTTGCTGAGTTGACGCCAACCAGAAAGCCTCACCGTTGGTTTAATAATGGAGATGGGGCTTACCCCTACAGTACGTCTCCCTTTATCGAAGCCTTCCGCTCTCTCTATACCAATATTCGCTTACTCAGTTCTAAGCGGACGATTCAGTCCTTAGCGATTAGTTCAGCCATACCTGGTGATGGCAAAACCACGGTTGCAGTATACTTGGCAAAAACCGCCGCCGCAATCGGTCAGCGTGTCTTACTCATCGATACCGATTTACGACGACCTCAACTTCATACTCGCCTAGAATTGCCCAATACTCAGGGACTCAGTGATATTATTGTAGCTGAGGTTAATCTCCAGGATGCTATCCAAAAAATTCCCTTAGAAGAGAATTTCTTTGTCTTAACGGCGGGTCAAAGCTTATCTGACCCAATCAGACTGCTCTCTTCTGATAAGATGCAATATCTTATGGATCAAGTTTCAGCCCAGTTTGACCTGGTCATCTACGACACCCCACCGCTATTGGGGCTGGGAGATGGCAACCTGATTGCGGCTAAGGCAGAGGGCACAATACTGGTAGTGGGGATTGAAAAAACAGACCGTTCCTTGGTGATAAAAGCTTTTGATGAATTAAAGATTGCTAGAGCATCTGTTTTAGGGATTGTTGCCAATGGGATTAAGACAGAGGCAACTCACGCTTATTGTGTCTATCGCCGATAAGAACTTACTGCACTCGCTGGATTTCTGCTTGACGCTGAATGCTCATAACCCCCAACCCGATTGTCGCGCCCAGCACCAATATTACACGATATTGTAGCAGTAACTCGTTGTTAATAAAAGTCATTAAAACATTTCGTGGAAAAAACATTACGAACATCACAGTTAGAGCAATGAAGGTAGCTCTAGGGTAGTGAGGCAAATGCCACCAGAATGCTGCCATCAGAGGTGCTAACGCAATTAAATCATAATGATGGGCTACACCAAATAATACCGAAATTGCTAGCAACAGTCCAATCAAATCGTCGATGATTAGTCGGGAACGATAGCGCCAAAGTAGAACTATAATCACAATTTTCAAGAGGAATAATTGTGGCACTTGAATACCAGCAGTATAGAGTAAATTTTGAATACTAAAAACGGCAGGAGAACCCAAAACATTGGCAAATACATTTTTATGTTCCCCTATAGAAGCAAACCATTCGACAAACACGTCAATAGGACCGGTAATCACTATGGGAACTAGACAGAAAATCAAAGTCGTGAGGGCAGCTACTGCCAAGAGTCGCCAGCACCGTTCTAACAGCAGCCACAGGATAACCAGCAGGCTCAACTGTGGCTTAATGGTAGAAATGGCAATTAGAATACCGCTTAACACCCAGCGATTCCGATAAGCATAATACCAACCACTCACGAGCGCTGCGGCTACAATCAAGGTTGTTTGTCCCAAGAGAATGACATTCAAGGTAAAGGGATTAGCCAGAACAATGGCTGGAATAAACCACACCGAACCCGAACCCGAAACCCTTAGCTGTTTCACCTGGGGCTGTTTAACTAGTAGCACACACAAATAAGCCAATACGCCAGCGCTAAACACATTTAAAAGGGTCATCACCACTTTTGCCTGTGTCCAAGGAAATGCGCCTAAGAGAAGACACAGGGGGGCAATCTGAGGTGGATAGAAAAAACTGCCCAAACTCTGATTTGCCCCCAGGCGGCTAGCTACTTCTGGATCATAAGCATTTGATCCTTCCCACCAAGACAATCCAGCTACATAGAGGTATTTCGTGTCAAAGTGTTGGTTGAATCCGATGATGCTCGCGATAATCAACAGCACACAAGCACCCAGTAAACAGGTAACCCTAACCCATAATTTTTGGGAAAGATGAGAAATTAATACAGTGAAATTTAACAATACTTGAACTATTTTTAAGGGACTTCCAGGAAATTTATGATTGATTCACAGGGGGAGTAAACTCAAGGATAAGTTAATAAAGAATGAGTCAAAAACGAACTATACCATAAGTATAAACAATTACATTAATTTAACTACAGATACAGTGAGGTGTTAGCCCTTATTAATCGCCACAAAATTAGTTGTTCTAAACTGTTCAAAGATTTCTCTATACGAATTAATAGGATAAAAATAACCCGAAGGGGTAATCCTTAATATGTACATATTTTTACGTTGAAAGAAATAGTAAAAATCTTGAAAAAAAGAACGAGTATCAATATTACATCCACCAAATTCAAACGCCACCATATTAATTGCTTTCTTTTCAAACATAGCCGATGCGCCAGCCAAAACATCTAGTTCATGTCCTTCTACATCTATTTTGAGTAGATGAATTCTATCTATGGAATTTTTGAAGCAATAATGATCTAGGGTATCTATTTTTACTGTTTCTGATTGTTCAAACTCAATATTAAAATGGTTGAGTCGCCGCTTTGATAGTGAGGCTAACCCAGAACCCTGCTTATCGTAATACAGATTCATCTCTCCTATCTCTTTACCTAGTGCTAGGTTATTCAACTTAACCTGACTTAGGTCTGGTGAATTTTCTTTCAGTCGATTAAATGTCCAATAACTTGGTTCAAAACAATGAACCGTACAACTATTACTTGAAAGTATTCTTAACAATAGATTTAAGTATTGACCTTGGTTAGAACCAACATCAAAAATACAGTAGGGGGCTTGATAATTTCGCCGCAGCAGCTCTATAACAGCCTTTTCTCCACTCTGGTTAACCCCTGCCCCCGATCCAATACCCATGAAAAACTGAGAGGTTGCAACAATTCTCTCTGACAATCGCTGTGCAAGACGGTTTCCTGTTACCTGGACCAAAAGAAGGTTAAACAGTGACAGTGACATTGACTTACCCTTACCCCGAAACAATACTTGAAAGTCTATAGTATTGGGTTTTCTTCAGTCAACTGAAAAATTCTCGTAAATTGACTAAGGCTTTACCCGATAAATCCTTTCTTAGAGAATGGAAACTTCAAATCCCCAACTCTAAAAGTTGGATTACTGCACTGGTATGCTAGGTACAGCATAGCGACTAAACCCGATCGCGCCTTTAAAATTAGCGTCGCTGAGGTTCGCTCCCTGGAAGCTTGCATCAATCAACGCAGCCTGGGCAA
>CAKZMA010001133.1 GCA_937127375.1 uncultured Coleofasciculus sp.
GCGCTGTACCGCTCTAAGTTTGACGCCATCGAGCAGCCGCCCTATCTGCAAAATCTAGAAACTCGCGATCGCGTTCCTCCAGCGCCTGAATCACTGTGCCTTTTAATTTTTCCAGAAAGTCACCGCCCTGATTGGATAACGATCCATCTATGCGGATCTCCACTGTGTTGTTCGGGCTGTAAATAATTGTTACATCCCTATTAGCGGTATTGCCGATCGAGGTGGGGGAGTTTCCTCCAATTCCCGCTTCCACCTCGCCGCCACTCAGAGTTAAGGAATCCTTAATTGTACTCAGCCCAGACTTAAGAGACTGCATAGCGGGATTTGCCGTCAAGCCTCCGGCAAAATTGATCATAGTTGCCGTTCCTGACGCCGCCAGCGCCGTCAATGGTGAGCTGCTATCCTTTGGTTCAGATCCAGGTAACAAGTTGCGAAGGCGATTGAGTTGCCCCCGAAACCAATTAATCCCCCGATCAAAACCCCCACTAATACCTCGGAAAAAATTATTAATTGCCGCCGATCCTGCATTCCATAATTGAGATCCTAGGTTGTTAGCTGAATTTACAAGCGAATTAAATGCATTACTTGCAAAATTATTTAAAGCAGATCTTGTCGAGGCTAATTGATATTTTATTTCTGTGTCAAGTCGGGTGAAATTAGCTCCGATCGCGCCTAATATTGCCCCAAATGCGCTCGGAACTTGAGATACATTCTGGGGTAAATTTAAAATTGATTGCCCAATAACTTTGGCGCTGATTCTGATCTCGTTTGCCGCTGCATGAACTGGCGCGGGCAGTTTATCCCAGTTGGCGATCAAAATTCCAATACCCGCTCCAAGAGCCACAAAAGCGGCTAAGACTATCGCAACGGGAGCAGAGATTCCTGCAAAGACACCCGCCACTGGCAAAGCAGCTAATTTTAGCCCCCCAATTGCCGCCGTGACCACTGGGATTGCTGCTGATATTGTGGATATGGCGGTTATAACCGATCCAACTGCAATCAGGATAGGCGGGATTATTACTGCCACAACCCCAAGAGCCGTAACGACTTTTAATATGGGGGATGGCAAACTTGCAATTTGTTGAACTACTCCAGTTAGTAGTTGCGTGCCGTAACTCATTGCGTCGAGCAGTCCGGTTTCTGCGATCGCGATCGCTAAGCCCTCCATCGCTGACTGCAACCCCGCTACCTGACCGGATAAACCACCCCCCATGGTTTCTGCCATTTTAGAAGCGCTCCCCTCGGCTGAATCCAGCTTATCTTTAAGCCCTTGTATGGAGGCGGCTCCTTGTCCAACCAAAGCAGCCATCCCTGTGCCTGCCTCTTGCCCAAAGATAGTTAAGATATCAGCCGTTGAAGCGCCAGCTTTTTCTAAGTCGGCAATAATGGCAATCATCGAACGGAGGTTCCCGCTAGAGTCGGTAACGGAAATTCCTAGTTTACTCAAGGTTTCTGTGGTGTCCTTGGTAGGCTTGAGTAGCCGCGATATCGCTCCCCTTAGGGAAGTTCCCGCCATGCTTCCTTGTATCCCCGCATCGGATAGTTTACCAATGATCGCGCTGGTTTCCGTCAATTCCATCTTTGCGGCTTTTGCGATCGGGGCGACATATTTCATCGCCTCCCCAAGTTGGCTGATGTTGGTGTTTGCTGAGGTGGAAGTTTTTGCTAAAACATCGTTCAGCAAATTTATTTGAGACGCCTCCATCCCGTAGCCAGTGAGGATGTTGCTGGAGATGTCTGCCGCTCTTGCTAAATCTAATTGTCCAGCCGTCGCCAAGTCTAAAAGTCCGGGCATGGCGGTCATCACTTCGTTGACCTCAAACCCCGCCATAGCTAAAAAACTCTGAGCATCCCCCGCTTGTTTGGCGCTATAGCGAGTAGTTGTCCCCAACTCCATCGCCTGATCTTTGAGTCTGGCAAAGTCCGCCTCGGTCGCATTTGAGACTGCTTTTAGGCGGTTCATGGAGTCTTCAAAGTCACCCGCGATTTTTCCCACCGCCGCGAAGCCTATCCCAATGGGAGCGGTTGCCATGGCGAGAGATTGCCCCATCCCGGTGACTCTAGCGCCTGCATTCTGGATTCCCTGCAACGCGCCTGTTCCAACTAGCTGCAACCGTTGAAATCCACTGATCGCGCCGCGCACTTCAGCATCTACTCGGATTGTCTCAACGGTTGCCATGTCTTGCTTTTTCTTTTTCTATTTGGGTTTGTTCATCTTGATAGGCAGACCAAAGAACTGACAGCCAGAATATTGCCTCATCAAAATCTCCCCATTCGTTCATATCGTTGATTGTGTATCCGCCCCACTTTAAGAGCCGGATAAGGTCGGGCGGGGAGGGAAGCGCAAAACCTTCCCGCCGCCCTTGAACTTTCCCCCTTTCAGGGTAAGAGTAAACCGCGTGGCACAAGCGGCAACAACTTCAAATCCTATTCCGTCTTGCTGCACTGTGTTCTCAAAATCGTCATCTGTGATGAGTTTTCCGTCTACTAAAAAGCCCATCTTGATAACTTTTTTTAGGGCGGCGCTTAAGTTCCTTTGTGCTTCAGACTGGTATGCTGTTAATAGGCTTGCGCTACCGGAACGAATGGTGATCCGCCGCTCTAGTTGGGTGTTTATTGACTGTTCTGTATTGTTGCTTTCCTCACTTTCCTGGACACTGATTGGCTGTTCTGTATTGTCGCTTTCCTGAACACTGGCATTTACAAAAACAGAAAAATCCGCAGAATCCTCGAATATTTGATCGTCATTGCAAATAATATCCTGCGACATTTTCGACATTGTAAAAGCGTCTCTTTCAAAAGCGCTTAACTCTTTCCAGTCTTGAATTACAGTTTTTCTTACTTCTGAATTTGGACTAAGTATTTCGTTAGGATGCTTAGGTATCCACACCCACGGGAAAAACTGAAAAAACAACCATTTAGATGCGCGATCGCTATTGCCGTCAGTCTCTTTGTGGTAATTAAACTTTAAGTAGTCGTTTCCAACTAACTCTCTGCCAATAAGAATCTTGCCGTTAATTTCGACGGTACTTATAACCCTTGTTTGAGAAGCGTTTTCGATCTCTTTGTAGGGGTCTACCTCCCGCTCAAGCGGTACTGAATCAGGCTTGCCGAATCCCTTTTGCTGGTTTAGATGTTGTATCATTCTATCCATCCTTTCTTAACTGTCCAATGGCGGGTTTTTCTGCCATCATTTAATCTATAGTCGTTAACCTTCATCATAAATCCATAGACGGCGTAGTCGCTACCGTTAAGCTGACCAGGCACAGCCGGACTTTTTACTACAATCCCTTTCATTGTATGAGTGACTTCTATTATTTCTCCTGTGGTTATTTCATTCATCTCCATAGTTACTTGAGCTGTTAGTGGACGCTGACTTTTTTCAGCATCTAGGAAAATGTCGGTTATCTCATAGTTGTAAGTCTCCAATTCCCCGCTAAATTCAGCGGGATTATACCCCTCGATCCTGGTAGTCTTTCCTCGCTGCCCAAAAAATTTCTTTTCGGAAGTTTCTAGCTCTATGATGGACAAGGTAATGGAGGTAATATTACCCTCCACATCAACAGGGTTCCCTTCATAGTCAATAATTGTTAGGAGTTTTTCGTCTCCTTTTGTCTGGAAATATTTCATAATTAACTCCCTATGGATAACTGAACATTAAAGTGGATTCTCTGGGTAACAGAGCCAATAACATACTCTACTTCAAAATACAAATAGTTTTCTTGGTAGTTAGAAAGTTCAGGGATAAAGTTGACCTTAATGTCGTACTTATTTAACCCTTCCCGGCAGCTTTCCTCAACGTTTCTCCCATTGGCAACGTTAGCCGCTCGATATAAAAACTTAGCTGCTCGCGATTCCAGAACAGAAGCAATATAATCCCGAAATGGGATAGCGTGCAAAAAGCTAAGTAAACTTTCTTCAGACGGATAAAGAGTGTTTCGAGTCCCCCAAAGTACAAGATCGCTGCTAATTGTTTGATCATCAGGGGCGGTCTGAACACTGTTTATAATGCTAATCCGATTAAGGGTAACAACCCCCGTATCTGTTATCCGCTCATTGTCAGACTCATGATCGGTTGTTGACAATTTCATCGGCTCAATGACCTCAGAAACCCCTAATAACTTTTGCCCTCCTGGACTCATTGATGGATCGTTATGAAATTGCTGGGCAAATGCGCCAACTAGGTGATACTTGAGTGGCTCGACTTGAGCCACGTAATTTTTTTCCGGATCATCCTTATCCTTTACGTGTCCGTAACAGAGGATTAATCTAGAGTTTTTTGTCGCCCATCCCACGTCAGATTCCGCACTACGGGAACTTTCTACATCTGCAACGGTTGCAGTTGGATAATAGTTTTCGACGTAGGTACTATTAACCTCCGTCATCAACTCAGTAAAATCCGTTATCCACTGAATATGAGTGCTGTCAAGAAAAAGGGAATCATTGCAAATTAAGGCGGCGATAGGATTCGCCCCGTAATGAGCAAAAACCGACTTTATCAGGTGCAAGCCCGTCCTCTGTGGTGTTTCCAACCCAATAATTGCCTGGTCATAGTCCGCTATCTCTTCCGGATAAGTTACCCGGCAACAGATAATACGTTGGCATCCGTAGCGTTGTAAAATGCCTACAGGTAGAGCAAATTCGTTATTAGTTAAATCCTCCCCGAACAACAAACTTGCCGTGCTTGGCTGATCTATCAACGTTAATTTATTTTCTGGAAAATCTATCGTGGCATTAGGAGCCTGTCCAATTAAAAAAATCGGTACTTTGTTTTTGTTGCCAATACTAGACCAGGCATCCTGTGCCGAAAAATTAAAGCTAATCCCGATGTTTAGTGTATCTGAGTTGTTCATTGTTAATGTTACAGGCATATTAACCAGCCTCCACCTCTGCTATTGCTTCGTCGTTATTTTTAAACAACATCTTTAATATTTCTGGTAAATCCTCCGGTAATGGATCGCGCTTATGTATTCTACTAGAAAAAGAGAATTCTAACTCAGCCTCCCATACTCCCTGACTACTATTTAATTCTGTCAGTTCATACCGCTCAAATGCTAATCTAGAGATTGCCGGACTAGGTAATTTATAGCCTAAAAACCATGATTTAATTAGCTGAGTAACGGCGGTTATAGTACCTTTGACTGAAGTGTTTTTATAACTTCTTTGCTCCAACCGAATAAGTAAGATTAATTTTCTATTTTCATCTTGATAAGGCTTCCCGTCGTTGTATTCTTCTCCAGTAGATGAAGGAAAAGAAATAATGATCGATTCTCTAAATTCTTGCCGCCCAGATAACCCGAATGCGATCTCTGGCAACCCGGATACTTTTACTTTATCTTTTAGTGGTTCCGCTAGCGGCTCTAAACGTTCCCGCAAATCGGCTTCCCAGGCGTATTCGCTAATCACTTCATCTGTCATCGTCCCCGTCCTCTAATGTAACCCCTAATCACCTTTACGGCATAGTCAAGAATTTTTTGATTTAAGCCGATCAGTTTCCGCTGAGGCATTTTGCTAGTACCTTTTTGGTGATATTGAGCGTAGGGAATAACTACCCTAATCTCAGCGAATTTATCAGTGTAAATTATCCTGATAGTCGTCCACATTTTGCCCGTAGCGGTTAATATTCTGTCGGGGTATCCCCTTAACCGCTTATACCTCAAGGTGGACGGGGCAAGTGCCGCCCACTTCTTACCATCTGGATCAACTTCCTGGATTGATCTCTGTATGAGATCATCGCGCATAAAATAAGCCACCCCCCTAAAAGGTGGTTGCAAGTTGCGAAACTTTCTAAGATTCCCACCTACCATATCCTTCAACTGTCTGCCATCGGTCTGAACTGAAATCATGCGATTTTAAATGAGTTCCTGTAGCTGATTTCCATTAATGTTGCAGGTAGTTCCTGTCCGATTAAAGGCGTTATTATTGGGTGCGTTGAGCTTCTGAGTATTCCACCGTCAAGCCTTATCGTTATTTCCTGTTTTTGGAGATTGCCATTTTCATCTAGATAAGTTTCAGGCTCCCGCTTTTTGTTTAGGTAAACCAAAGTCCCGTGATTACCAGGAAATAGGTAATGCGGTAGGGTTTTCTGCTCGATGTCATTATCTACCGCTAAAATGGTAAGTTTTGCCGCGCCAGTAAACCTGTCACCGTAGTGGGATTGGGTAGGGCTTCCGCTACCAGCATCCGCAGTAACGTTTACTCTGAGCGTGACAATCTCGCCCGTCACACGAATGGTTCCGGTTTCGCTTTCTTGCCCGTCAGCGCCGCTCCTAGTGAACGTTGCTATTGCTTGCTGAAATATTCCAGGTAGATCTAAAGGGGATTTAGGCATTGCTACTTTTCCGCTTGGTTTGCTTAGGCTCAGCATCAAGATTAGATACAAGAGCAGTCAGTTGAATTAGTCTTTCTTTTGCAGCATTTTTTACTGCTTCTGAAGTAGACGGCGATCCAATTACATCGCTTAAATACTTGTAATCTGTCACGTCGCGAATAACACCATCAATAATGGTGCTATCGTCATAACCTAGTAACTCTTCTATAGAAATCAAGCTCCAAAGTGGAGACCTTAGATATTCTTTGCTTATGCAATCAGAATAAGCTTTTTGTTTTAGGAGTTGCTGATGTAACTCAGGCGAGATATTAGCAGTTTCGTTGTGTCGAAAAGAGATAAAATTGCCCCCATCTACAGGGAACTCTAAATGGCATTTATGAGGATGCTCGTTCGTTAGTAACATGGCTTAAGTATTTGGGTAGTCGATTGCTAATTCTAGTCCTTCGTGTTCTACTATTAACTCGCTGGTAGCAGCGTAATAGATCTGGGATTCGCGAATACTAGACCCATCAATTGGTAGCCTATCGAGCGGGTGAGCGCATCGCCCGATTTGGGGCTGTCGTGTCCCAAGCTCATCAGGACTCAGGGGGAGATCGCATTGGATAATAATTCGGTTTTTGTTGGTTCCCGGTTCATGTATTTTGAGTTTTTCTAGCCAGAAACTATTAAGCTCTAGGATTGGATGGATTGACTTTAGGTAGGTTGGCGATTCTGGCATGAGTTGCCGCTGTAACCGCGACGCCACCGTTTCTACCCCTCCAACTCTGGTTTCAGGAGACGCGAATATCGGCTCCTCCAAAGCGGGAACCATGGATTCTGGAATCAATACCCGGATATTTTCGGGTCTAATCAGCCCGTCCATTCGGAACCGATTGATGTAGCGAATTATTTTGCGCCACAACGCGATGCCCTCTAACTGGTTTAGCGAATCAGGTTCTTGGATTACAGGCATTCCCACGGCGCGAAATAGCCCATTAAATATTAATTCTCCTGTGGCTGTGCCGTCGCTTGTTTTCCCCGCCAAAATCAAATCGTGCAGGTACGTTTTAATAGCCGTGTTTGCAATAACAGCGCTAAATTGCTGCCAATTTCTTGCTGGGAATATAGGGTGTTTAGCAGCAAATCGGTGCTGCTTTGTTTCAAACCAGTCTCGCTGAGTAAGAAATGCAACAACAGTTGTATTGAATGCCATCCCGCTGATAGTCCAGTCCCCAACGGGTAAATCCATCGAAGATCTGTGCCATTCGACAGCCTCCCCGCCACCCTCAATAAAGGTTGAGATAATCGAGCTTGCGCCAATTTCTAGGGTATTGTCGATTTTATGAAGCGCTCCTGCGCCGTTAACCGCCCACCATTTCCGGTTAATATTAGAAACTAACCCCGGTCTAAATTGGGATGTTTCTAAATTTGTGTAGTGGCTATTTCGCCCTTGTCCAAATTCAATAATATTTTGTGGCATTTAAACCTCTTTTAGCTGTGGAACTCTGTACCAAGAGAAAAGTTCATAGGTATCAAATACACGTCCGCACCACCTACTTGAAATGGCAATTTTTGCGCGTTTTTTGAATTTTGTGACCCCAAGAATTGACTGTTTGAAAGAATCCAGTCCCCTGTTTGTATCCGAGGATCGCCAGTCGCTGTTAGCATCTCTTGTATTTCTGTGGGGTGGAGGGCAACACTAAACACCACAGGGACTCCTAGCAACTGACTCTTGTTTGCCGTCAGATCCTCTGCCGTCAGACCAGAGACAATGCTGTATACATCTCCCCGAATCAATACATCTAAGCGTGCTGGCTGTTGATTTGGATTCGCTACCGGGTCATAAGCGGGAACAGACCACCGCTTTAAATAGCCGTCTAAATCATCAAGTTGCTGGTTGTTGTTGATGACATCTAACTCGCTCCCCATGCTTCCCAACTCAGAAGGAATGGCTATCCCCATAACTCTTGAGTTATTATCAGCTCCTACAATGGGCGACACGCAAATTAAGTCCGGATTGTTGGCGGCAAAAGCCTTATCCTCGCTCGAATGAGCAAGCGTAACGGGAGAACCATACCAGATAGGCTTAGGAGAGGCATTGACAAAACCGCCCCCAAAGTGCGCCTTAACATCCCAAGTCCTGCCCGTTGCTCTAGCTCCGGGATAAACGACTCGCTTATTATCAACATCGAATTTAGGTAATCTAATCATATTGGGTCTAAACTTTACTTACAAAATGACCGTTAGCCGTGCCGTCTTTTATTGTCGCTAGCCGCGCTCGCTCCCATTGGATGTCATCAGAAGCATCGATATTCATCATTTCGTCACGCGGATCAGTTGATGTCTTAGTTTCTCCAGCAAACATATTAAACTGCTGGTCAGTTTTGTCAATGGCATCCTGCCTTGCTTGATCAGAATTAGTGTTAGAAGTAGCGGCGGGTTGTCTACCAGCATTTAATGTGGATGGTTTCACCCGTCGCCAAAGGGTCATCGCTTTTGCGCTGTCATAAACAACCTGATCAGAGTCGGTTGAATCTGCTCTAAACTCTTCATCTTTAACTCGATCGGCATCTTCCCTAGGAGGGTTGTAAATCTCGTTTAGGTAAATACTTAATAACTCTGGCGATGTACGCTCATACAATTTTTTTGTGTTGGAATCGAGTTTGATATTTCTCTTATTTAGCAAAGGCTCTAGCTCTGACAAAATGGCAAGCCTGTCAGCTACTTCCTGATTAATTTGAGCGGTAATTTGGGCGCTGTCAATATTGGGAGTGGACGCAGCTTGCTCTTTGAGTGCCTTGTTCTCATCCTCTAATTCTTGCGCTTGCTCCTCAACCCCGTCTAGGTCACTACGAACAGTTGCAAGTTCAGCCTCTAAAGTCTGAACTTGTTCGGTTAAAGCATTATTATCAGCCCTCAGCTTCCCGTTTTCCGTGTAGTAGGTATCGTGCCTATCTCGCAATCCAACCAAGGCGTTCTGTTGGTCTTTTCTCAATCCCCCTACTGGAATAGAGTAGGTTATGCCATTTGTGTGTTCGACGGCTAGCGAAACCGCGTCAGAATTAATTTGATCATCCATTGTTTTAGTCGATTTATAAATATCTGGACGGCTAAAAAGCCACAGTTTTGTCTCTAGTACAGGCTCGGATACTTGCACGACATTACTGTCAAAGCGCATCCCGATGTCATCACCGCCACGTCCTTCCCCACGGCACAACGGAAAAGCGTAGTGATCGTTGATTGAGCGTATCTGTTCTTGATGGTCTTGGCGCTGAATCAAACGTTTTACTGTATAGCAGGGGCTTCCTTGGGGGGCTTTTCCCGCTTCGATCGTCTGATCCATCAGCTTGACGGCACGGGCATCATCAACACTTGCCATAAAGACCAAGGTGTCATCTGCCACATCCCGCTTAAACCGGGAGTCCAAATGTCCAACCAACAACCCGTCCTGATTGCCGTTGTACTTTCCCGATGGCGGGTGGTACAAGCAAACAGGAGATCCCTTGCAAGAATCAATGTAATCCCGGTTGAACAAACCCTCCTCTGAGACTTTCTCAACACGAGTTGAAAATTGACCATCTTGATTTACGGACGAATATTTCAACCCTAGTCCGACCTTTCCAATCACGACCGGGACAAAATATCTTCCGGTAAGGCTTTTGTAAGCCGCCATATTTAAATCAAATGAATCAATCCGCAACATATTCTCCATGCCTATTTTTACCATAGTGTTATTATGAGTTGTGTAATTTTGAGCCAAATTGATCACAAATGTTGAATATATGCACACATACTGAAATAAATTGCTACAAAAACTCGTGGGAAAGACAAGGCGCATTGATACGGCAACTAAGGGTTGCTAAGGGGTTAACCCAGCAAAACTTAGCGACAACCTTACGCTGCTCTCGGTACACTTTATCTAGGTATGAGCGTCGAGGTTGCAATGATTTTAAGGTTGTCTGCCAAATCGCCAGCCTGTTCGGTGTCCCCGTTGATGTATTTCGCCCCTAACCCCCCGCGATCGCACCCCCACAGCCCACCTTGATCAAGTGGGTTTTTTCATGTTTACTTTAATCTACGTCACTTTGAGGCAGAATCAGAAAAACAGTCCCTAAACCCGCTCACCGTAAGGGTTAGACCCTCTGCCACCTTCGCCTATTCTTCTTA
>CAKZMA010001134.1 GCA_937127375.1 uncultured Coleofasciculus sp.
TCGCGATCGCGCCTTCATGTACGATACAGTCAGCATCCACCAGTACCACGATATCGGGTGGGTCGGTAGAAAGGTACTTTATCCCGTAGTCTAAGGCATATCCCTTACCTCGGTGTTCTGCATCCCGGCGTTCGATTACCGTTGCACCTAATTGACGTGCGATCGCGGCGGTTTCATCGGTACAATTATCGGCAATAACCACCAATCTGTCTGGGTCGGTTAGCTGGGGTACTATGGTTTTTAGGGTGGTGCTAATTCCAGAGGCTTCATTGTGGGCGGGAATTAACACAGTGATGCGGGGAGGGGAGTCTGGGAGGGCTTCTGTTGCTTGACGCGGTGGGAAGAGGGCGGCGAAACACTCGATAAACAGCATCCCGATGGGGACAAGCAGGGAGAGTGCGATCGCGAATAGGGCTATTTCAATAAACAGAACTAAGAGTTTAGCTGTAGACACAAATTTTACTTTCTTATTTTCCTGTCCTATAGTTAATCCTAACCCTAATACCTATTCAAAAGAGCGAATTACATTTTTCAGCCTTCTAGCTTGCCCAAGTATCGGCTTGAGCAGTTTATAATGATCTAATTTAGATGGAGTCAAATTACTTGCACTGCTACATTGTCCCCCTAAGGAGGGAGAAGCCACTAGAGTTACTGCATTTTGGTTCCGGGCTCGGAAAAATTTCATATAGGCGTCAAAACCCATAGGTCCACCTTTTGGATCACCATCCGCCCGATTGAATGAATCTGTCATCAGTTGAATTAAACGTTGCGTAAATCGTCCCTGATAGGCACAGAAGTGGGTTAGCGAAATCCCCTGATTTGGATCTACTTTAATAAAGTATGTTTGGTTATTTTGTTGGTGTTTTATCTTTGAACCATGCCCAAGATAAACAAAGTCCCACTCTCTACTTTTCAGCTCATCTACGATTTCCTGCTCATTTTTAATCAAACGACGGCTAAACATACAATCGTCCTCTAAGACCAAGAATTTCTCTACTCCTTCTTCAGTCGCTTGCTTCATTATCGTATAGTGGCTCATAACACAACCGCGTATACTAGCTTTTCTAAACCCTGCGGCATCTTCGTATTTTAGTCCTGGAAACCAAACAAGCTTATTGTTATCCTTGTCTATTCCCAATCGAGAAACTTGCTTTTCCATATGTTTAAAACGGTCATATCTCTCAGGCATATAAATTATATAAATTTTGTCAAAATAGTCAATTATTTTCATAGCTGATTAATTTCATTGAACACAACTAAATTATTTTAATTTTGGCAATGCTTATTGATTCAAAGTTTCAGTTCTATCTAAATTCTACATTTACATTATTGTTGTACCACTCATTTAATCTAGCTACAGTATGAAGGACGAAACCATTTGGATGGGTAATATCATGTCCTAACGATTGCCCATAATTGCAATGCTGCAATAACAGGGGTTTC
>CAKZMA010001135.1 GCA_937127375.1 uncultured Coleofasciculus sp.
TACCCTTTTCCCACTATACACAACCGATGTTACCGGACTTGGTATGATTCATGAGAATATATGGCAACCGACAGCTAAAAACTTTACCTGGACTAGAAACCCGCCCGACACCAGCACGGGTACGGGAGGCGGTATTTAACATCTGGCAAGGTGCGATCGCCCAATGTCGTTGGCTGGATCTCTGTGCGGGTACAGGCGCTATGGGGGCTGAAGCACTCTGTCGCGGCGCATCTTTAGTGGTAGGTATTGACATAAAAGGCAAAGCCTGTTCCATTATGCAACAAAATTGGCGGCAAGTGGCTCAACCGGAGCAAACCTTTCAGGTAATACGAACAGATGTGGTGAGGCGATTAAAAACGCTGGCTGATCAGCAATTTGACCGGATTTACTTTGATCCCCCCTACGCCAGTGATTTGTACAATCCGGTTCTAGAGGCGATCGCGCATTATCAACTCCTGGCTGATCAGGGTGAATTAGCGGTGGAATACAGCCCTAAACACTGGACACCGCAACTGTTGAAGGTAGAGGACTCGTTGAAGGCAGAACAGAAGCACGAAGGTGGCAAGGTAAAAGAAAATTATGACTGTAGAGACGTTGCATGCAACGTCTCTACACTGGAAATTTGTCGCCAGAAAGTCTACGGCAACACCGCCTTAGTGTTTTACCGCCTCAGGGGGAAGTGTTAACTGTTGGCTACCTCGATAGCATGGCGCGTGATCCTTCACTTCGCTCAGGGAAGCTGGTTTGTCGGGGTGGGTGCGAGGGAATTACATGCAAGCGATTGATGATGACTATACCTCAAACGCGCCCTGAGTAGAGACGTAGCATGACGTCTCTACAATTCCAATTGGTTCCCTCGCTTATATTGTAGGTACGCCGCGACAAATAACCCAGCCAAGGTAACCGGGATTAAGCCTAGAACAATTCCCGACAGCAATGGTTCAACCATGATCGCTCTCCAAATACTAAGTTTTTTTGCTTGTTTCTCATCCTACTAGCTGAGATGACCCAATCGCTACTCAATACCAGTAAGATTTGGCAGTCAACCGCTTCCCTACTGCTGGCTACCTACATTTATGATTCCAGCTTGCGTACTCAGTCCATAAATTTTAAGCTATGTTTATGAATCGACATACTTCTTTCTAATCTGTTACACTAATATCCTCCTGGGTAACTCTACCTGTGTTGCAGTGTGAGTCCAGTTCAACTTTGTGCAAAAATTCTCAACGTGGCAGGAGATCCCTTGGAGAACCAGCTTGACCAACCTCAAGTCCTAGTTCGGCGGATTATCATGGTGGTACTCGCCCTACTGTTCGTGATCGGCATCAGCATCTTCGGATTTCAGGTGCTGCAAGTTTCTGATCCCTATATCCAGAAAGTTTTGTCCCTCAACGGTGATCCAGTTCGAGGGCAAGCTATTTTTGAGATTAATTGTGCGGATTGTCACGGTATGCACGCCGATGGCAAGGTCGGACCTAGCTTACAGCATATTTCTAAACACAGATCCCCAAGTGGTCTGATTGAACAGGTGATTAGTGGTCAAACCCCGCCGATGCCCAAGTTTCAGCCGAGTCCTCAGGAAATGGCTGATTTATTAACCTATTTGGAAAAATTGTAACTAGGCGGGAAAAATTAAAGTTAACGGCTTCTTATCATCATTAGTCACTTGTCAGGGGTTCGAGTTTGTTTTGTCAGGTTTAGAAGCAGTTACACCAGCGATCGCGGATAGAAGTAGCCACCCCAAGGTATTCACTCGTAAGTCAAAGAGCGTGATATCCAGCAGATTAAATAGGATACAGCCGCCGAATGCGACTAAATAACTAAAGACAATTAATCGATCGCGACTTGAGAGCGATCGCGCTTGATTTATCCAGAGAACACCTTGCCCTAAAATCCAACCCACTAAGCTACAAAATAGAATTGTCGCCGGAATCCCCACTTCAGCCGTCAACATCAGCATCAGATTATGGGGATGACCGAGCCACAGATCCATCTGCTGTTCGTAAAGCAACGTAAAGTTCCGCAATCCCCAACCTGTCCAAGGACGCTGCTGAGTCAGCGACAAAGCAAAGCGCCATTGGGTTATCCGCATCAACGCCACAGGGCGATCGGGATGAAGCTGATCGGTAAGTCGCGCCCAAAAGTAAGCTGGAACAATCATTCGCAACCCTTCTCGTAACGGTGAGGGACTAAACGCCGCCGATGGTACAGCGACAGCCGCAGCGACTATTATCCCCACTAAAGGGCGCCAACCTTGATACAGTGCAAAAGCCAAACCGACTACAATCACCCCACCCCAAGCATTTCGGGAATGAGTGAGGATGATCGCGATCGCATTAGCAATTTCCACTCCAGTTAAAAACAAGAGTACTCCCCCTGCTCCCCCCAGAAGGGCGGGTTTAGTTAAGTTATCGGTTTGGCACCATAAGTTATCCGTCAAACCCGCCCCTACACCCCCTACACCCCCTGCTCCCCCTGCTTCCCCGGCTCCCCCAGCTCCCCCGGCTCCCCCAGCTCCCCCGGCTCTCTGCTCTCGCCAAGCTTGAAACCTCTCAATCCATAGTCCTAACCCTAAAGTAAAGACAATTTGCAGATAAGCCGCCAGAATATTAGCGTACATGAACACTGAAGCCATACGCCCTGGCGGATTTCCCTTTGCTTCTAATACCCAACCCAATAAGGCTGGAAACTGGGGTGGGTGTGCCCAACCGAGAAATAACTGCCCAAAGCCGAGAATCACAACCAGTACAGAAGGAATCACCAGAATCCAGGCGAGACGCCGTAGCTGGGCTGGTGTTTGAATTAAGGAACTGAATGCGGCAAAAAAAGCCAAGAATGGCAAGAAATTGGCTAAACCGAGGAATGCTTCGGTGGGATTATAGGCTTGACTTGCGTTGATAATTAGCCAAAGGCTCAAGATTCCCAGTCCCCAGTTTAGAGGACGCCGAATAATCCGGCGATAGTCTTGCCACCAGGTTCCGAGTAAGGCAAAACCCACACCCACAGCCCCCAAAGCAGGAAACCAGGGAAAGATAAAAAATCCGACTTGGGCGCAATTCCAAGCGCCTTGTAAGCGGGGTTGAGGGTGGTGACTGAACAGATATTTATCGATTTTTTTAAACACAAGTCAGAGGGCAGACAGCAAAAGGTTTAAACAGATAGGGAATTGGCTAACCTATTTCTCAAAAAGTTTACAATGTCGGGTGAAAAGAGCGAAGCCTAACTGCACTTGCAGTCTACTGACTTTGGCACTCAAGCGCCTGCTTCACCTGTTGATACTCCGTAATTGCCTGTAAGACTAATTGTTCCGCTTCGCCTATTGTACCCGCCCGTCCCAGGGCTTCTAATTGTTGACAAAGCTGGGCAAGTTTGAGCACTCCTAATGCCTGACTGCTGGATTTGAGACTGTGTGCTTTATGATACAGCAACTCAGTATCTTTTTGCTTAACGGCATCATGTATGGATTCTAACAATTCCGGCGCTTCTTGTAAGTAACAATTAATAACTTCGCTGAGTTCATCTCCTGCCATTTCTTGCAAAGTTTGCATCACTCCTGGATCAAGAACGGGCTGTTTCGTCGGCTGTTTCATTGTCGGCGGTTGACATTGACTCAAGACCTGTTTTAAAACATCAACATGAATAGGCTTACTCATATAGTCATCCATTCCCGCCGCCAAACATTCTTCGCGATCGCCTTGCATGGCATTGGCTGTCATAGCGATAATCTGAGGACGCGCAGATCCTGAAAATTCCTGGCAAATCTGTTGTGTTGCGGTTAATCCATCCATTTCTGGCATCTGGACATCCATGAGTACCACATCGTAGGATTGACGGTGTAACGCTTGTAAGACTTCTAACCCATTAGCAACACTATCGGGTCGATATCCCAACCGCTTCAGCATATTAATTGCCACTTTTTGGTTCACCACATTGTCTTCCGCCAAGAGAATTTTCAAGGGGAATCTGTGGGCAAAGGTGGGGTCATATTTGGATGAATGGGAACGAGTCTTTCTTGGTAAACTTACCTCCTGAGTCAGGATATTGACTAAGATATTGTATAACTGAGACTGTTTAATCGGTTTATGTAAATATCCCGCGATCGCAAGGCTGGGGTTGGGTAATCCTGTGTCAGGCTGTGTCTCGACTTGCCCGATTAATCCCAGCATGATTATCGGTAGGTTTTGGTAATGGGGATGCTGACGAATTTGGGTAATTAAACTCCAATTCTCCATCTGGAGAATCTGGGATGCCAAAATCGCTATATCAAAGCGTTTTTCCTGTTCTAACCATCCTAAAGCTTCTGTTGTTGATGCGGTAACTTCTACTTGTATGCCAAAGGATTGCGCTTGTTCGGTTAACATTTGCCGAGTCGCCGGATTATCTTCGACAATCAACAGGCGTTTATCACTCAATACTTGCTCTCGATTATCGGGTTCTGAATCTGAGGGAACTGGAGTCGCGATCGCGGTAAAATAAAAGGTAGAACCCACACCCTCTTGACTTTCCACCCACATTTTTCCTCCCATCAGTTCACTCAGCCGCTGGCTAATCGCTAATCCTAATCCTGTACCGCCATATTGACGAGTGGTTGACGCATCGACTTGGCTGAAGGGTTTAAATAGCCGATCCATTTGGGTTTGAGAAATGCCAATTCCTGTGTCACGCACCGCAAATTGTAAACCGATTTGATCATCCGGCATTTCGGCTGTAGAGGTTACTGAAATCACCACCTCTCCGGTTTCGGTAAATTTAACCGCATTACTGACTAAATTCACTAAAATTTGGCGCAATCGCGTCACATCTCCTCTAATCATCTCAGGGGTTTGATCGTCCATTAAATAGGCTAACTCAATCCCTTTATCTCTTGCCTTAGACGATAGCAGATCTAAGGATTCCTCAATACAATAACGTAAATTAAACGGATGTTCCTCTAAGTTCAGATTACCGGATTCAATCTTAGAAAAATCCAGAATATCGTTAATAATCGTCAGCAGGGCATCACTACTATTGCGGATAAGATCGACAAATTCACCCTGCTGGGCTGTTAATTTCGTATCCAGTAGCAGGCTAGTCATGCCAATTACCGCATTCATTGGTGTACGGATTTCATGACTCATCATGGCTAGAAAGTCACTCTTGGTGCGGTTGGCTGTTTCTGCTTCTTCTTTAGCCACTTTAAGTTGTTCTTGGGCGATTTTTTTCTCCGTAATATCAGTAATAGTGCCAACAAGACGGTAGGGATTGCCTTCGCGATCGCGAATACAGCGCCCCTTCGCTGCAATCCACAGATAATGCCCATCTCGATGTTTGATGCGATGGATATTTTCATAAATCTGGGTTTTCCCAGCTAAATGATGATTAATATCCTCTATTACCTGATGTAAATCATCCGGATAAACATGATCAGACCAGCTTGATAGACGGTTGGGCAAGGGATTCTCTTCATAGCCAATAATCCGCATCCAGACGGGAGAATAATACACCTCATTCGTCAATATATCCCAGTCCCAAATCCCGTCATTTGTACCAGAAACTGCCAGTTCATAGCGTTCTTCTCGTTCCCGTAATAGGGCTTCTATTCGTTGGCGTTCTTTAATTTCGATGGCAAGTTCATCATTAATTATTGATAGTTTTTGAGTCCGTTCTTGTACCCGTTGTTCTAAGGTTTCTTTTGCCTGTTTAATTTCCTGGAATTTTTGAGTCAGGACAGATCCCATCAACTGAAAGTTACTCACCAAGGAATAAATTTCTCGGACTCGGCTTTGAGACCAATTAACAGGGACAGTGTTATCCAGAAGTTTTTGGGGCAAGTTAGTTGTTACCTGCGCCAATTTGAATAAAGGTTTTACTAATCGATGACTTAACAGGACAGCAACCAGCAAAGCTAAGACCATAATCAGCAGTGTTGTTGCCAGGTTTTGCAGGTAGAGTACTTCTAAGTTATCAATGTAAGGCGCAGTCGGAATTTTAAGAATTAACGTCCAAGGAAAATAGGGATCGAGTGAGATTTCTTGGATATAAAAAGAATTTCGCCAACGCACCATGATTGGTGTGCCAGGATCTTGGGGTAACCACTGAAAAATATCAGCATCAATGGCACGAATTTCACCGCCTTTACGCGGATCAAAGGGTTCCATTATACTCACATTCGACTGGGTACTGGCAATCAAGTTATTTTGATGATCAACCAATGTTATTTGTAATCCTCGTTCTTTGATATTCAGTTTTAGAAATTCCTGAATGTGACTTAAATCCAAGGAGGCATAAGCAATACCACGAAAACGATCATTGACTATGACTGGCACACTTAAGCCGACATGAGGTAATGGAGACGCATCATCAATATGTACATCAGAGAGAATCGGCTTTAAACTAGCGGCAGTTTGCTCCAGTAACGAATGTTTAGCAATATTCAAGCCGATGATTGATTCCCCATCTGGATTGAATGGGGGTTGAGCGGCAATTATTGTGCCATTGGTATTGGTGACATAAGTCTTAATAAAATCCGAAAAACTGCGTTTAATTAATTCAGTACTTTGCTGTAAAAATTCCGAAGGTTGCTCTGGGGATTGAGCGGCAATCTGAGCCAATTCTTTAACCGCATGTAAATGTTGCTGATACCAAAAATTTAGGTTAGCTACGAGGGATGCAGATGTGGCATTGAGTTCAGTACGAATGTCTGATTCAATAGTGTTGAGAATTTGCCGCCCGTTAAAAACTGTTAAAATTAATACCGGGAATAAAACAAAAGCCACAAAGAGATTGAAAACTGTCTGCTGTAGCGAAAGTCGGTTTGATTTGTGTCGAATATTTAGCCAATTTTGTAATGGCGAGTTCGTGATAATTAGCGTAGCAACCAAGGCATTAAAGATACCATTAACTGATTGTTTCAAGACAATCAACCAGGTTTGAGTTGCCCCAACATTTAAAACGCCTCCATAAAATAACCCAACCAGAGGCATACCAATCAACACCCAATAGATACCAGCGAGGAGCAGCATGTTTTCCGTCTTACGGTGCAACAGCAAGCTAATAAACAGGGCTTCCCCTGTCAATATAATAATGGCGTAGGGATGTCCCCAAAGACTGTAGGTATAACTGCTGGCAATGAAGGCGGCTAAAGTCCCCCAGAATATGCCATAAAAATACACCACCATTAAGACGGCAATACTGCCAAATAAAAAGTCCACCCCAAAAAATAGGGAGAGACTGAAATAGTTGCCTAAATACCCAATTCCAATCAGGGCGATGAGTAAGAGATTAACGCGCTTAAACAGGGAGGAAAATCCTTTGATAAAATGAAAAGGGAATTTCATAGATGAGAGAGCGTTGTCTGGTTTATCTGGATCTAGACGTGGCAGAATGACCAGAGACTGATCATTCCCTGAGTTGGATTGAATCCACCTTAGATCTAGCTTAGACTCAGATATTGCATCTGTCGCTTTTTTCAGAAACTATCGGGATTGTCGAGATTTTCGGGATTATTGAGATTATTGGGATGATCACGGTTGTAGGGGCGAGTCGCTGCATATCGTAGGTGGTATGAGAATTAACCTATATCGACTCGCCCTTTTCTCAAGGTACGCGGCGGAGGGCGACCCGATAACATTAAGGGTTGGGTGGTGTGAATTGAAGGCGGCGGGTCGCCCCTACAATTGTTTTGATGGACACGGTTTCGGATAATTCCCGATGCTGTATAAAATCCATTGTCGGGATGATCGGGATTATTGGCATGATCGGGATTATTGG
>CAKZMA010001136.1 GCA_937127375.1 uncultured Coleofasciculus sp.
GCGCGTAAGCCCCAATCAACACCACCTTATCCTGAAACCGTTGCCCAGAAACCCGTCCCTGTAGCACATCCATCAGCGAAACCCGGTCAAATCCCGCTTCCGGAAACCCTCGCCAATCGAGTAAAATTTGATAGCCTCGGTCATCGGTATTCACATAACCGCCATGATTCTCTTCTAAGGGCGGAAACACCGCCTCCCCTAACTGTAACCATCCCTGTGGCGTGGCTTCCGGTGTAATTCCCAATTCCGATAAATACCGATACGCCAACTTCAGCGCCAAACTGGGAATCTTCGACTCTGGGGAACCATCGGAAATCGGGTAAAGATTTCCCCGGCGCACTACCCCATCCCCATCCACGATGGTACTAATATCGGCAACTTGCTGTTTTTGCGCCAGGATAGGCGGCGGTGCAATCGGGGTAAAAAACCCATCCCCCGGTACTCCGGTAAACTTACCCACGCCGATTATTTTGTCTGAGGTGCGGAAAATTTCCTCCAAGGTATTTGTCCCCGGTGGCGTCAGGTTATCAGTTTTATCATTATTATTAGTCAAACCCATCCCAACCCATTGGCTTCCCCGATTGGGGATTAGGGATTGGGGAGGTTTTGAGGCTTGAGGTGGGAATAAGGGCGGGTTTTGTGGATAGGTTATTGGTGGGGAGGGCGGGTTTTGTTGAGAAGTTATCGGTGAATGTCTGAATTGAGTGGCTAAACCCGCCCCTACAAGTATGGCTAAATCCGCCCCGACAATTGACCCTTCACGAGGTTCGAGGGTAAGCTTTTCCTCATCTCCCCCATCTCCCTCATCTCCCCCAGCTTCCCCTGCTTCCCCATCTCCCTCATACCTAACCGGAACATCCCGAAACAAACCCAACCCCACCACCGCCGGATTCCCCGCCAGAATCTGACTAAGTACCTGTGCCAAAACGCGATCGCTTATCGGATAATGGTCTAACTCCTGAATATCCGCCTCCGTTATCCCGACAATCACTATCCGTTGACTCGGTGGCGCTGGGGGCGACTGCTTCACCATCTGATCAAACAGCCTCAACTCCAGAGGTTCCAATCCTCCCACCCCCACCAGCAGCGACACCAACACCCCTACTGGAACTATCCCTTTAATCGGGAACATCCGCCACATCCCCACGCTGATATCTGCCAATTTCTGCCAAAAGTTGCCAAAAATAGTCCGATTCCCGACCTGCGGCTAAGGCATCATGCCATAATCCATACTGGGCGAATATCTCTGCTTGTTCTTGATGAGAGTTGGCTTGAGATAGCACCCGGTTTAACTCTGGGGATGGTGCTACCCGACGCAACGACGCCCGTGCATAAATCGGGGTACTCTGAGTTTGACTAACCACTGTCCACACATATTCCTTCCCCACCTCCAGAGATGGCGCAGTTTCCGGTATTTTCACCTGTACCACTTGGGGTTTATCCACCCAGATATCCCGTTCATAAATCGGTTCACTCACCCCTGGTGCAGATAAAACAAACGTTACCCGCGTCAATTCCGTATAAAAAAAGAACGTGGGATGAGCCGTGACAGTATTTGGGGTATGATTTTCTGGAATCAACAAATATAATTCCCCAGACTCCCCCTTACGCCGCGAACCTTGGGCGTCGGCTTGTTGTTGTCGCCCTCTATCTGGAGGGGGTTGATACTCTGTCGCATAGCCAGGGGTTAGGGTAAGTAACCCGATTACCAGGGAGAGAGGAAGAAAGGGTAGCACAGTAGAATGCATCGCGCGATGAGTCGGAAGCGTTTTTGTTAGAATACCTGATTCCCGTTTCACCAATACCGTTCACCCCAAGCATTTTAGCGGATAACCGGAGGAGAGCGATCGCACCCCTGATGCCCTATGCTGAAACTATGAATTTCAAGCACTTGTAGCAGAGAAGGCAAAGCACTAAAACTTATAGATTAGCTTAAAAATGGCAAATTCTCAAGAAGTAACGGTTAGTTACACAGCCAGGGCAATGGCAGCAGTTCGGGCTTGTGAATCAAAGCGTGATGACGCTTTATTTATCGATCCGTTTGCCCACAAGTTAGCCGGGAATGATGTGGTTGAAAAGGCAATTACCTTAACTGATAATTATGAAAAGCAAGGACGCCCTTACGGTCAAGTAAGAACTCGGTTTTTGGATGATTTTTTATTAATCAATCTGGGCAACAGTCGTCAGGTAGTGTTATTAGGGGCTGGTCTAGATACAAGGGCTTATCGGTTGAAATTACCAGATGATCTGCGTTTTTATGAAATAGATCAAGAAGATGTGATTGTTTATAAGAATAAGATTTTGGCGAATGAACAGCCGAGGTGCGATCGCCGTTCGATTGTCGCGGATTTAGGGACATCAGAATGGGTTGATTTGTTACGGGATTCTGGATTTAAACCAGAAGAACCGACAATCTGGATTTTAGAGGGTTTTATTTATTATTTGACGGAAGACCAGGCAACATCGTTGATGGCAAAGATTGATGAGTTATCGGCGAAAGAAAGTTGGCTTGGATGTGATCTAATTAATAATGCCGTGTGTAATGGATCAGATGATTGGGCAAGTATGTGGCAATTTGGTTGTGATGTGCCAGAGGAGTTTTTTGCCCGGTATGGTTGGCAAACTAAGACAGTAGTACAACCTAGTGATCCGGAAGCTTGTTTTGGTCGATTTACGTTCCAGTTTCCCCCCAGAGAAGATCAAGATGGGATTCATATTTTCTTTGCCACAGCGGTTAAGGTAGGTTAGTTAGGGTAAGTCGAGAAAGCCGCGATTAGCGTTGCTAGTGACGAAGGCGATCGCATTTCTCTTTCAATTTCTTGATAAAATAATACCCAAATCGCTACTGTTACCCCCTTTCTCCCTTAAGTAATCCTTGAACCCTTCTACCCTCTGCCTTCTGCCCTCTGCCTTATCCCCCCTTCTCCTCTTATCTCCTCCAACCCTCGCCCAACCCGCACCCACCCCACACCACCAACTCCAACAAGCCCAAACCTCCCTCCATCAAGGCGATAGCCAACACGCCATCAATTTAGCCCAACACATCCTCCACACCACCAAAAACCCCCAACTCAAAGCCATCGCCCTGGGTATCATCGGAAACGCCTACTTCCTGCAAGGCAAATTCAGCCAAGCCACCGACACCTATCAAACCAGCCTCGACATCGCCCAAACCCTGAATAACCCCGAACTCCTCACCACCGCCTACAACAACCTCTTCACCACCTGGACAAACCGTTACCAACGCGCCCTCTCCCAAGCCCAAGCCGCCCAAGACGCCGGAAACCCCCAACTCAGCCAAACCTACCTCCAACAAGCCATTGAAGCCCAAACCCAAGCCCAAACCGCCGCCGAAAACGCCCTCCAAACCAGTCAACATCTTACCAGCCTAGTCGCCGCCCAAGCCCGAATCAACATCCTCTCCCTTCTCCCCCGCGACGCCCAACCCCCCTACCGCCAGCAAGCCGAACAAATCCTCACCCATCTCCCCCCATCCACCGGAAAAATTTATCAACTCCTCAGCCTCGAACCCGGAAATCTCCACCTCATCCAAACCGCCCTCACCACCGCCCAAATCTTAGGAGAACCCCGCCCCCTATCCTTCGCCTGGGGAGAACTCGGTAAACTCCACTTCCAACAGCAAAACTACCCCCGCGCCCTCCAAGCCCTGCAAACCGCCAGCCATTTCGCCCACCAAGCCGCCGCTGATGATAGCCTATATCAATGGCAAGCCCTCATCGCCCGCATCTATCACCAGCAAGGAAAACGCCACCTCGCCAAAACCCATTACCGCGCCGCCATCGCCAGCCTGCAAACCCTAAGACAGGACATCGCCCAACCCTTACAACCCGACTTTCACCACTCCGTAGAACCCATCTACCTCAACTTCCTGGAACTCCTCCTCGACCAAAATAACCCCACCGACATCCAAGAAGCCTTAGAAATCACCGACTTACTCCAAATCGCCCTCTTAGAAAACTTCTTCGGCGAAATCTGCTGGACGACTCAAACCATCTCCCCCCAAACCCTATCCCAACAAACCCAATCCGCCCTAATCACCCTTCTCCCCCTACCTCACCACGTCTACCTCATCCTGCAACTCCCCGATGGCACCCTATCCCGCCACCGCCTCACCATCACCCCCTCTCAACTCCACTCCCAACTCAGCGAATGGCGACATCTCCTGGAACAAATCGCCCACAATCGCTATCTCACCCTCTCCCAAACCCTCTACACCCAACTCATCGCCCCCATCGATTCACATCTTGACCAAACTGTCAAGACCCTCGTCTTCAATCCCGTCGGACCATTTCGCACCGTCCCCCTCGCCGCCCTCCACGACGGCAAACAATTCCTGGTGGAAAAATACGCCGTTGCCCACACCCTCACCTGGCGCTTACAATCCCGACACCACCCCAATCCCAGCCCCGCCCTCATCTTCGGCTTAAGCCAGGGCGGACCCAACACCATCCCCTTACCCGGCGTCCACCAAGAAACCCACGCCATTCAAACCCTCCTCGGCGGACACCTCTTCCTCAACCAAGACTTCACCCCCGAAACCCTGAAACACGCCCTGAAACAGCATCCCGCCGCCATCCTCCACTTAGCCACCCACGCCAAATTTGGTGGCACCCCGGAAAGCAGCTTCATCCAAACCGCCAGCCAACCCATCAGCCTCCCCGAATTTGAAACCATCCTCAACCGCGCCAAATATCCCCCCTCCCTCCTCGTCCTCAGTGCCTGCCAAACCGCCGCTGGAAGTGAACTGGGACTCGCCGGAATCTCCCTCCGGACAGGCGTCGCTACCGTTGTGGGCAGTTTATGGTTTACCAGCGATTCCGTAAGTGCAGAACTCCTCAACGACTTCTACCACTACAACCAAACTCACCCCCGCGCCCAAGCCCTCGCCCTGGCGCAAATCCAACAAATCCGTGACCCCCGTTCCCACCCCGCCACCTGGGCACCCTTAACCTTATGGGGATATTGGCATTAAGGCAGAAGGCATTTTTTAAGGCAGAAGGCAGATGGCAGGAGGCAGATGGCAGAAGGTTTTAAGGAGAAAGGGGGTAAAAAAAGTGGATTGGGTATCAGACATGAGGCTTCTTCAGGACTAAGATAAAAAAGTTGACAGTTTTTGAAATAAACTGTTTTTTTTCTCTCCCTTCTGATCTATCCTGGAACAAGCATAGAGAGACCTGCAAAGGCGTGTCTCTTTAAACTAGACCCAAAAATAAGTTGACTGAAGGTGCTATTTAAACCCAAATCACCCTCAGCCAAATCCAAAAAACCATCTGGATTAATCAAACCCTTGATTAATCCAATAAACCAATGCCCAAATTATGACATACAAACTCGAACATCCCGCCGTCTTCAATCCGGCTTCATACCGCTCTACTTTAACTGTTTCTCCCAGACATTCCACCGACGAAACGTCTCTACCTCGCTCCCCCTACACCTGGAGCATCCTTACTTTGCCAACGCCACTTGAGAACGAGACTCTCTCTCCGCCAAACTTTCCACAATCATCATCGCCAACTCCTTCTTTTGGGAGCAATCAAGCTGGGGAAGAGCATCTCGCAGAGAATCCCGCAGAGATATCGCCGAAGGCGCCACCGACGCCCCCAGTTCCAAGGAATAAAACCGCTGCCTAGCTTCAAAGGGTAGACAATTCAACAAAACCCTCAAATTATCGCAGGTCATGCTCTTGCGCCCCTTTCGGAATGAGCTAATCGAGTTTTCGCTAATACCCGATTCAGCAGCGAGGTGCTTCGCAGATATTCCAAATTCTCGCAGAACCTTGTCGAAATTGTATCCTGAATTCATTTGTTAATTTAATTTAAGTTGGATTGACTAAGTAGTCCAACCAAACTTAGATTACATTCGGTGTTCATCTAGCACCCCCAAAGGGATTAATCCTCAAGTATTACGGCTTGAGCGTTATCTCACCTCAACTTCAAGACAATTAATTCAACCACCTCTATCATGACACAAGCCAAAATTCAGGGAAAGTTTTACCCCTTACAGCACAGCGAATGGCTGAGAGCGTGCCACGAACTCACCCCCGCCCAGCGAGATGTGCTGTATTTCATCCGAACTCTCGATCCTTACGGGGAAGGCTTAGACCTCTCAATCGCCGAAATCGCCCGTCAGCTTTCAACCCCTGCCAAAACCGTTCACCGCTCAACCATCAGCCGCGCCCTCAAGGAACTAGATACCAAGGGCTTCATTGATATGGATTTGATCCAGGTGAACGTCACCATCAAGGGTAAGGGAATCCACTGTACCCAGAATAACGAGCGTGATCATGACGCAACAGTGTTGTCTCAGGACAACGAGCGTGATCATGACGCAACAGCGTTGTCTCAAGACAACAGCCGTGATCATGACGCAACAGCGTTGTCTCAAGACAACAGCCGTGATCATGACGCAACAGTGTTGTCTCAGGACAACAACCGTGATCATGACGCA
>CAKZMA010001137.1 GCA_937127375.1 uncultured Coleofasciculus sp.
CAGGGAACAGGGAACAGGGAACAGGGAACAGGGAACAGGGAACAGGGAACAGGGGAGTTAACTCTTGCATTTGATCGGGGCGGGTTTAGTTAAGTTAGAGGTTTTCTCCTGAACGTTATCGGTCAAACCCGCCCCTACAAACTCAAACCTTCCTTCATCTCACCCAAAGCGTGAATCAGAAAAAACTATGAGCTATACCGTGGATAATACCAGCTTCCTCAGGGATTTGGAGCGAGTGGTGAGAGTGCGCCATCAAGCGGCGACGCATCTGAGTCAAATTGCCAAACGGCTAAATCAAGCCGAATTGGACGCTGAAGAAACCTCCGGTAAATTGAGTCTAGAACGGGAAAGCGAAGATATCCGCATTGCCAGCGACAATTTGCAGAAGGGTTTATTTCGGCTGCTGGTATTGGGAGACTTGAAACGAGGTAAGAGTACGTTTCTCAATGCCTTAATTGGTGAGAACCTATTGCCAGCCGATGTGAATCCTTGTACAGCGCTGCTGACAGTTTTGCGCTACGGAACTCAAAAAAAGGTCACGGTTTACTTTAAAGGGGATAAACCGCCAGAATCCCTCGATTTTGCCAGTTTTAAGCAAAACTATACCATCGATCCCGCCGAAGCCAAACGCCTCGAAGCCGAGAAAAGTTCGGCATTTCCCGACGTTGACTATGCCGTTGTCGAATACCCCTTACCCCTCTTAGAAAAAGGGATTGAAATTGTGGATAGTCCAGGGCTGAACGATACCGAAGCCCGGAATGAATTATCACTCAACTATATCCACAACTGCCACGCTATCTTGTTTTTATTCCGGGCAATGCAGCCTTGTACATTGGAAGAACGGCGCTATTTAGAAAATTACATTAAAGGGCGCGGATTAACGGTTTTCTTTCTAATTAATGCTTGGGATGAAATCGGCAAAGGATTGATTGATCCGGATGATCCCGATGAACTTGAAGCAGCACAAAATCGGTTACGCACCGTATTCCAAACCTATCTGGCTGACTACTGTCAAAAAGATGGACAAAATCGCTATGATGAACGAGTGTTTGAGATTTCCTCTCTGGAAGCCTTGCGGCGGCGGGTAAAAGATTCAGAAGCGTCCCTAGAAGGAACAGGATTACCAGCATTTTTAGGGGCGCTGAATACCTTTTTGACCCAAGAACGCGCCGTGGCACAATTACGCCAAGCGAGAACGTTGGCGCGTCAAGTTTATAGCCGCACTCACGAAGCGATTGAACGACGAATTCCGTTACTCGACCAAGATATTGAAGAATTAAAACAACGGATTCATGGGGTTGAACCGGAGTTTGAGCAATTGACCCAAATCCGAGATCAATTCCAGGATGAAATTCGGACGATGCGGGATACAAAAGTCAAAGCAGTGGCGGATTCCTTTCGCACTTATGTGCTGAACTTAGAAAAGACATTTGAATCTGATTTCTTACGCTATCAGCCGACAATTGACTTTCTGGAATTCTTACAAACGGAGAGACGGGAGGCGTTTAATGCGGCATTAAAGCAAGCGTTTGAGCAGTATATTCAGGATAAATTAGCCGAGTGGGAACGCACGGCGGAGGAGTATTTACAAGAGGGGTTTGCCCAACTTGCCCAAAGTGCCGCTAACTACGGTGCAACTTATAATCAAATTGTTGATTCCATGACTGAGAAATTAATTGGACAAACGATACCGTCAGGCGTTCGGGTTGATGCAGGGGAAGAGTCACCCACTTGGGCAAAATGGGCGATGGGGTTTTTCTCCTTAGCATCGGGAAATGTGGCGGGTGTGGCGTTAGCGGCGGCTGGGTTTACTTGGCAAAATATCCTGGTTAATTGGTTAGCGGTAATTGGAATTAGCAGCTTTTTATTAATTTTTACGGGGCTGACGTTTTGGAATCCCATTGGATTAGCGTTGATGGGTTTGGGTGTGGGCGCACTGCAAGCAGAACAAGCCCGCAAAGAAGTAATTAAAGCGACGAAAAAAGAGTTTGTGAAATATTTACCGCAACTCAGTCAGGAACAACAAGAACCGATTCGTCAAGCGGTGAAAGATTGTTTTGATACGTATGAACGGGAAGTAATTCAACGCCTTAATGATGATATTAAATCCCGTCAAGCCGAGTTAGATAACTTGCTGGAGCAAAAAGAATCTCGTGAGATTAATCGCCAAACTGAGTTAAAACGGTTGAGAGGTTTAGATGCTGATATTTTAGCTGAATGTCGGCAGGTTGAATCTGTATATGAGGAGTTATTATTAGTACCAGGTTAAACTTAAAGGAATGGTTGGGTGGGAATTGCCCACCTATTTGTAGAGACGTTGCATGCAACGTCTCTACAGAATGAAACGAATGCTTACGGAATAAACAAACAATGAGTTACAAAATTGAAACAGACAGTTTCCTGAATAATTT
>CAKZMA010001138.1 GCA_937127375.1 uncultured Coleofasciculus sp.
GACCGAAAACGATCAACCAAGCGTTATGTCAATGACGCGATCGCCAAAACTGGGATATTACTCAATAAATCGGGTTGCCAGGTCAAGGTTATATCCTGGGATGCCGATTATAAAGGGATTGATGATTTCATCGTCGCCCACGGTAATAGACTTGATCAAGTATTCCAATCAGCTCAATTACTTGAAATCTGGCAAGCTTCCCAACTCAATCACCTGACCTATTCCCCAGACCTTACCATCAATTCCCGATATCTCGGAAGCTTCAGCCCTCCTGTCGATGCCCAGTTAATAGGTCTGAAGGCTCCAAAAGGGACAGGAAAAACTGAATGGCTTTCCAAACAGGTTAAACAGATTATTCGTGAAGGTGGGAGGCGAATTCTGTTGCTAACCCATAGGATTCAACTCGGCTCGGAATTGTGCGGACGGCTAGGGATTCATTACCTGGATGAACCCAAGCTCGATGATTTTGGTCTATGGGGATTTGGGTTATGTGTTGATTCATTGCACCCAAAATCAAGGGCTAAGTTTAACCCCTCTGACTGGGAGGGAGTCTGGATAATCCTTGATGAAGTCGAACAGGTTATCTGGCATCTGTTAAATAGCTCAACCTGCCAGAGCGATCGCGTTGCTATCCTGCGAAACCTTGAGAAAGTATTGCAGATAGCCCTATCAACTGGGGGGAAAGTTTTCCTGTCTGATGCTGATCTATCAGATGTTTCCATCGACTACATTAAATCCTTAATAGGCTTTAAAATCAAGACCTGGATAGCCGTCAATGAGTGGAAACCGTCTCAAGGTTGGGATGTTCATAGTTATGACGGAAACTCCCCCGCTCAATTAGTCAGTGATTTGATTGAGCATATCTCAATGGGAGGTAAGCCTTTTGTCTGTACAGGTGGACAGAAAATCAAATCTACATACAGCACCCAAAACCTGGAATCCTTACTCAGACGCCGTTTCCCCTATTTAAAGATACTCCGAATTGACAGCGAGACCGTAGCTGACCCCAATCATCCGGCTTTCGGTTGCATCGAACATCTCAATGAAATTTTACCTAAATATGATGTTGTTATCGCCTCTCCAACACTGGAGACGGGGGTTAGTATTGAATGCCAACATTTTACAAGCGTATGGGGGATATTCCCTGGTCATCAGCCCGTTACGAGCGTCTGTCAGTTTTTGGCAAGGGTACGCGCTAATATTCCCCGGTATATTTGGGCTCGTAAAACCGGATTTGGGCGAATTGCTGGCGGCTCGACTAATATCAAGTCGATTTTAGCGACCCAACATAAAATGGCAAAAGCCAATATAAACTTGCTCACCCAGGCTGATTTTACCGATGACATCGATTCAAATTTTCAGCCTGAATCATTACGGACTTGGGCTAAACTATCGGCACGTATCAACCTTGGTATGAAGGCTTATCGAGCCGCTATTGAAGCCAGACTAAAAGATGAGGGACATAATATCATTGATACTGTGCCACCATCTGACGATGATGATCTTCAAGAGAGAATTGAAGCCACCTCGGATGAAGTCAAAACGACAAAGGAAGGGAATTATCAGAATCATTGCTCGGCGATCGCGACCGCGCCAGACATCGATGGCAAAGAATTCCTGAAACTTAAAGACCAACGTGCCAAGACCAAAGAGGAACGGAAACAGTATCGGAAGGCAGAATTGAATAACCGTTACGGAGTTGAGGTCACTTCAGATTTAGTAGAGAAGGATGATGATGGATGGTATGCACTCCTGCGGCTTCATTATTATCTCGGCGTAGGGCGCGAACATCTACCAGCTAGGGACAAGGCAAGCGCTCAAAAAATGCTCGATGAAGGTGAGGGGGCGATATTCAAGCCGGACTTCAACCAAAAGCAGCTAGGGGCTAAAATCGCCGTCCTGGACTTGATTGGCTTTGCCAAACTCTTACGGCGGCGAGAGTTTCCCCAAAATGACCCTGAGTTATTGGCGATAGCTTCCTTCTGCAAGCAGCACCGTTACGAAATAGAAGCCCTTTTAGGTATAAAGATTCTGCCTGGTGATAGTCCGATCGCGATCGCACAGAAGCTGCTGGGCTTGATTGGGTACAAGCTCCCCCGGTTGAGGAGGGAGGGAGCCAGGGATAATAGGCAGTATGTTTATGGCGCTGCGGCTCCAGATTTTCAGAAAGATTGCTGGGGTAAGCTCTTAATCGATGACAGCGGTCAAGCCATCCCCATACCTGATGGACGCGATGAGGTGTTCACGGCATGGTTAAGCCGCGATCGCGATCGGGCTGATTCAGAATCGGTGTCCACGGGTCATAATAATAGTACTTATATTACTACCCATGGACACGGACCCATGGACACGAACTCAGACACCCCGATGGAAACTGGGAGGGCATCGGTGTCCACGGCTCATAATAATAGTATTGATATTACGACCCATGGACACGAAACCATGGACACGACCCCAGACACCCCGATCGCATCTTTTGAACCTTCAAGAACCGAATGCTTACTAGAATCCCTATCGCGGGTTGAGTCTTTCGGTCAGTTCTGGGAGGCTATCAGGGGGTATGAAGATGAGACAGTAGAGAATGCGATCTTCATGCAGGATACCCATTGGCGCCGTCAAGTTCTGGCAGCATGGTTTGAGGGGGATGCATCTTTAACCCAAAAAGAGGTAGCCTTAGACCCATTCCTTCAACCTGAATCAATCCAAGATCTTGTGGGCTTGCTTAAGATTTGTTGTCGGGAGGGCAAGGCTGTATTTGATGCCCTGCGCCAGACCATCCCCTCTACTGAAGCGTTCAGGAGGGCAGTACGATTTTTGGATAGGGAACGACGGGCAGTGATCCGGTATTGGGAGCCAGAATTGGTCTTTAGCCCAAGAAAGTAAACAATAACTACATAATTGCTGCTCTCAACCCATAGAAGTCAAGCTCACTCAATATACTCTAACCCTGAGTATAAGTCTTCAATAATCGAATTATCACTTACGATAAAAGATTAATAGTCCCAATCCAAATACAACCAATCCAGATAATGTTTTAGGCTCCGGAATTGGTACAACATTTATCTGTACACTAGAGTCTAAATCTGTACCTAAATTAGTCTCAGAAAATGAATTCCATCCTTTTACAACAACATTTTGACTTGTTTGCAACTCAACACAACCACCTACAAAGTTTGTTGGCTGTGCAGAAACAGGAGCAGAAGTTTTACTAGCAACAGGACGGTCACCAAAAACTTGTACCCAGTAGTTACCAAATTCAGCAGATGGGTTATTAAAGAAACCTAAACCTATCTCCGTGTAATCCATATTTAAAATATTTGCCCTATGCCCAGGACTATCCATCCATCCTTGAACTACGTCTGTTGGTGTACTGTAACCTGCAGCAATGTTCTCACCGACAAAAGAAGATCCATATTGGAACGCTGCTGTCCTAGTTCCAGGAGTAGAACCATTTAAACCTGTATGACTAAAGTAATCATTACTAGCCATATCGACTGCATGAGCTTGTGCAGCCTGGATTAGTTCAAGTGAAAGTGTCAAAGGCATTAAACCTACTTTCTGACGCTCAGTATTTGTAAGCCTGAATACCTCATCAAAAAAGGTAGACTGCTCAGTACAAGAAGGAGCAGATTCATTAGATTGGCCTGAGCTAGCTCCACAACCAGTAAGAGCCACAGATACAAAACCAGTAATAACTATGGCAATTTTCCTGCTACTTTCAGACAACATCTAGAAAACCTTAACCAAGAACTAATTATCTGACCTATAGTAGTTTGCTCTCGTGTACCTAAAGTACAAACCTGGGAGCTCAAAGAAGGCAATATTTCACCTATTGCGATCGCTACCTTACCCAAAACCTGAAACGCTTTCGGGTTTGGGGTTTGACAGGTTGGGGTAGGGAGTGCGATCACATCGGGTCGCGGGGGATTTTTGTTTCAAGTTGGTTCTGCCGCAGTAGGATGATTCTGGACTTTAGACTAAATTTAGGGGTTCTCAAAAAACCTCTTCAAAAGCAATGATAAGCCTAAAGGGTTTCAGTTGAGCAAGTCAGTGTGATTAATCTCGCCCTTGCAGTTTCCGGCTCTATTGGATTAGTCTAAAGTCCAGATGATTGCTAGCGTTTTTTATTCTGCTCTTTAATGAGTTCGCGATCGCGGAGACCTTGCTGATAGCCTTCGTGACGTGCTTGATAAGATCCTTTCTCGTTAACGAGAGAATCAGCTACAGTAGCACCCCAGCCTGTTGAACAGCTTTCACCTCTCAAGCCGCGTTTGTAACCTTCTGTACGTGCAGATTCTTTGTTTCCCATAACATTTACCTCACTTTTTGTTTTTCTTGATTGGCTTGAATGATACAAGCTCAGTTGTCATCTTTTATTTTGATGAATTAGGATAGATATGTCGAGCGAAGTTTAAGAACTTTAGAAAATAAGTTAAAATTAAGCCAAGAAAGCTTCTATAGCAATGGTTTGGAGTAATTTATGACTTTCTTAAATTATCTTTAAACTTCCTTAAGTTCCAACAACAGCAGTTGTATGAACTTAAAATTTTGAAAGTTAGTCTGACCTGAAAGCATTTATTATGGTACGCAACCCAAAACGCAATCGTGCTACATATTACTTATCATATACAGGTTACAAGAAAATCTGGCAGGCAATTAATGAAGAATTTTCTGACACGATACCAAACCCGCAAAAGGTTGAAAATTATATCAAAGACAAGAAGTTAAATTTTGTATCAAAGGATACAATTAGAAAGATTGTCTATCAAAAATGTAAAACAGATCTAGCTAAAATACAATCTCTGTTTATAGCATTTAATGTAAGTTTGTCAGAAAACCAAGATCTTACATCTCAGCCACCAGCTCAATCCGAATCACTCACTCAAACTTATTCTCGCGAAAAGTTGTGTTGTGAAGCTGCCTATCATAATTTGCCGATCCAGGATAATAGATTCATTGGTCGAAAGGAAGAGTTACGTGAGTTAATAAAGTGTCTTTCTGATGATTACCCTCAACCAATTATTCAAGTTGATGGAATTGGTGGTGTAGGCAAAACAGCGCTAGTCTTAGAAGCTGCTTATCTTTGTCTTGAAAAACGAGAAGATTGTTTATCTCCTGGATTTGAACGAAATTATGATGTGCCCTATTTTGGATCTATAATCTGGACATCAGCAAAAGAAACTGAATTGCTCTCTATAGGTATAAGCCCAATAATGCCAGTTCAGAGAACACTCCAAGAAATTTATCGAACAATTGCTAATACTTTAGAAGACCCTGCTCTTCTTCATGGCAAAGATGATGGGCGACACTTAGAGAAGATTATTAACAGACTCAAAAAGTCCTCCTCAAAAAACTTATTAATTATTGATAATTTAGAAACTCTTGAAAATAAGAGAAAGGTAATTAGTTTTATTAAAAGGTTGCATAACACAAAAATAGTAGTTACTACTCGCGAACAAGCAGGTATATACTCTAATATTTGTTTAGATTCACTTTCTAAAGATGAGAGCCTAGAGTTGCTTCAGCAGCAGCAAAAAAAAGCAAAGCTTGAATTGACTAATAAACAACAAGAAGAACTTTGTGAGTTAAGTACTGGTATTCCTCTTGTAATTATTTACAGTATGGGGCGTTTAGCCAATCAAAAACCTTTAAGCTTGGAATTATTTGATTTAGTAAAATTTGATTTAAGAAATGCAGATGGTGATATAGCTCATTTTTGCTTTCAAAAATTAGTTGATGATATCAAGGATAGTTTATCCTATAAATTGTTAATAGCTGCAGCTATTTTTGATGAATCGTTTTCTTCCGAAGCACTTGTTGAAGTAGCTGGTTTAAGTGCAGAACCTAGACATTTAGTTTATAGAGAGCTAGAAAAACTTCAAAGAATTTCTTTAATACGTCATAATCACGCTCGTTATTCTATGTTGCCAATAACTCGTGAATATGCAATTTCTCAACTGAACAAAAACCCTGTGTTTCAAGAACTAGCGCAAAAAAGATGGATTAACTATTATATCAATTACGCTAAAAATCTCTATGAAAGCCAGTCTAAAAATGAGAGGTTTAAAAATTTTTATGCTACTTTAGATGACGAGTGGAAAAATTTTCTGGGTGTTTTACGATTTTGTAAAGATTGCAATGATTATGAAAAGGTAAAACATCTTTGGTCATATCTTAATAATTACTCCAACCTTAGAGGTCACTGGCAGGATAGATTAGACTGGTTGACTTGGTTAATTAACACTTCTCGCAATAAAAAAGAATATGCAAAAACTGTATCTTTTATGGCTCGTAAGGGAAGAATTTTGCTTTTGATGGGAAAAAAAGAAGATTTAATAGATGCCAAGAAACTTTTTCTTGAGGCATGGGAACTACGTGAATATGCAAAGTTCTCAGACTTAGACTATCTTACGAATCACTTAGCAGGCTTATTTAGCAGACTAGAACAATATGAGCAAGCTCATAAATGGCTTGATGAAGAACAAAAAAATCTTGACAAACAAACTCAAATTTCACCAGAGGAAAGAAGCCTGTATCAACTTTACATTGACCGTGAAAGAGCCGAGCTGTTATTTTATCAAGGAGATTATCAAGATTCAAAAGAATTATGTGAAAAAGTTGTTTTAAATTCGAGGGCAATTAAACATGATAGAAACGAGAACTACGCTAAAAAAATAATTGCCGATATTGCTATTATAGAAGGAGAATTAGAAAAAGCTGAACGCATTTTAAGATTAGGGATTCAAGAAGTAAAATCATGCGATGATAAGAGACGAATTGCTTATTATCAAGTTTCTCTCGCTTTACTAGAAAAAGAAAAAGGTAACTTACCCCAAGCAAAAGATTGGATTAGCCAAGCAATGAATCACTTCAAACCCCTTGGTATGATTCGAGATTTTCAAAATGCTAAAGAAATCCAAAATAGGCTTAAACAATCTACTTAACAATCTTAAGCTTTATTTGTCCGTAACTTTCAATGGTTTGCTGGATTGGATGCGAGCGTCTTAAGGATGAGGCATGAGTAGCGCGTTTGCATGGCAGTGCATTACCTGTCAACAAGTTCAACTGAAGCTGTGAGCAGTTAGGAACTACTATCAAGTAATTTTTCCGGTGAGGTGGAAAATAGGAGCGGAAAAAATTTTTTTTCCGATTCCAATATATGACGTAGTGGAATAAAAAAATTTCGCTCTTTGCCGAGCGGATTCCGCCGGAACCACGCCTTATTTCACCCGACAGGCTTACTGAGGAAAATTGTTGATATGTTAAGAGTCGAGTCGAGTCCAAAAGATAGCCATCGCGACCCAATCAGGGTACTGTAAGGATTCACGCATCTGTGCTGGGTGTAACAATGTACGTCATTTCAACATAATATACGACAATGTTGAATAAATTAAACCCCACTCTGACGAATTCTGAACTGGTGGAACTTTGGCTGCATGGGAAGTCCAAAAATACCCGGGATGGCTACCAACGTTATGCCATGAGTTTTTTGGCTCACCTGGGGAATAAACCTCTGGCTGAGGTGACTTTGATGGATTTCCAACTGTGGCAAATGAGTCTGGTTAGTGCTGATAATTCCCAACGAGTCGCTGTCGCGGCGATTAAATCTCTGTTTAGTTTTGCTCATCAATTGGGGGTTATACCCGCTAACTTAGGAATATTGGTGAAGTCTCCCCAGGCGAAAAATAGATTGGCAGAAAGGATACTTACTGAAGATGAAGTAAAGGGGATGATTCGGGCGGCTCCTTCTCCCAGGAATCGGGCGATTATTCGGCTGTTGTATTCTGGGGGGTTGCGAGTTAGTGAATTGTGTGGTTTAAAGTGGCGTGACCTTAAATGTCGTGAGCCGGGGGGTCAGATAACTGTTTTTGGTAAGGGTGGAAAGACTCGGGTCGTGTTGTTAAGTCCTGGGGTGTGGGATGCGGTTTATCAGTTGAAAGGAAATGCTGGGCTTGATGACCCGGTGTTTGTTTCTCGGCATGGGGGTCATTTGTGCCGTTCTATGGTTTTTCATATTGTGAAGGATGCGGCGAAAAGAGCAGGGTTAGAGGTTAATGTTTCTCCCCATTGGTTGCGACATTCCCACGCCAGTCATAGTTTGGATAATGGTGCGCCAATACACTTGGTACAGAAGACTTTGGGACATAGTACCGTGGCGATTACGGAGAAGTATTTACACGCTAAACCAACTGATAGTAGTAGTTTGTATTTGCCGGATTGAAGTGATGTTTACTATCCCATAAACAGGGGAAGAAAGTTCGTTTTTATGTGTCCGCAAGTTGCATGGGGTTTTTACTTGACACTGAGCGAAGTCGAGGTGTCAATTGGGTAAGAAGTGGTCGGGGTAGGGCGTCTATGGAGGTGGACGCCCTTGGGGTCAAAGGTTAAGCGCTATACTTGGGTGAAATCGCTTGGCGTGTGGGGTCGTTGAACACTGATTCAATCAGTTGGCAGTCAGCTATGGGAATCAAATCTCGGCGTCCATCTGATAAGCTTACGGCAAAGGCTTTACCATCAACCCCCGGTTCCGTGGTAAGTTGCCAAGTATCGCTGGGTGTCAGGAGGCGAACAACTTTGTCCCCTCGCTGCCATTTGTGGATAGGATGCAAGGGTTCAGCCTTTGGGGGCTTTGAGGGTTTGTCAGAAATTGGCGCTTCTCTTAGTTCCTGGTAGATAGCCGCGAGTTCCTGGATGCGATCGCTAGCCATCGGTTTCAGTTTTAGTTCATGTTTCCATCCGGTCATTCGTTTGGCTACCCGTGAGCAAACAATCTTCTGAGTATAGCCCTCACGGCGAAAATATAGGGTTCGTGTCACCGGACGCAACCTAGTAAAACTGTTCATTTGTCAACCCCATTTTTGCCCCTTTTTGATAAGAAATACAAATCATTCACTTTGCCTTATTCGTCTCCTTTTCGGCAAAGTGTACTGAGAGTGGGTACGCAATCAGTAGGGATTGAGTCATACTCAGACAATAGCCCAACTTCCCTTTTCGGCAAAGTTTTTTGCCCGTTCTTCAGTTAAGCCTTCTGAACGATCAAGGTCGTAATTTGATAAATAATACACAATATTTAAGATTTGTCAAATTTTTCAGACGAAGCACTTTTATATAACTTATATAAGCGAGAGGAATCTGAGCCAAGCCGTGAAATAGTGTTAAAAGCTAAAACCCTGGATGGGCAAGGGTTTCAGGATTGGGTTGCTTCTGGTGTCAACAACCCTATATTTACGCCGTATAGCAAGGATTACAGTTTTTCAAATTGCCACAACATATTTAGGATTGCTATAGCTTATCAAAGCTTTTCAGGACAAAGCCCATATTTTTCTAACAGATCAGCGATTAGTTGTTCTTCAGAACTCCGCCAAATCTCTTTAACACCTTTGTCAAATTGGCTAAATGGAGAGGATAAATACTCATAATATTTACACGTCAATACTCGGTCAGATGGAGGACTCAGATGTTTAATCGGTGAACCATCTATTCTCGTACTTCCTTCTTCCCAACCTCTAGCAGTTAGATGCCATTCTGTCCACTCGTTACTTGCAGACATAGGTATACCTCACAACTTGTATTGTACCTTCCCGTAACACATCTGGTCAAAGTTCAGAGTCCCATTATTCGCGTTCAATCCCCATTTTCAACTTGGATTGGCGCACAACCGAGATACGTGTCAAATAGGACACGACGTAAATTTTTGTAAATATAAGACAAAAAGGCTACCCACCTAATGCGGGACAAAATTTCCGAGAGATTGGCTGAACCCCTTGCAGGCTGAAAGCCTTTTCCCGTAGGCTGTCCCGTCTTAAGTGTTCAACTTATCTCCGGACGTTTACCTATATGGATAGTGGAATCAATTTTACTTTACATCCACTAAACAATAAACGATATGAATAAAATAAAGCTTTTGAAAGAGCAAGAACGGTTACGCCAAGCCCGTCAGAGTTTTAACTTGGCTCTTATGACAACCACAACCTGTATTCTTAGAAGTTATATCTATTGTCTCATTATTTGGCGATCGTTTTTTGAATAGGGCGATCGCGCTCTCCTCTCCTTACCCCAGCTTCCCCCTGGTGGCGAGAGTTTTGGTTTCTCCTTCCCGTGTTAACATGGATAGTTTCATCGGCGTTAACGGGGCTATTTTTATCGGTGTTAACATGGATATAAGCCGTGTTAACAAGGTAAAATAATTTGCCAATATGATGAATAAAGACCAGCCCAAGGATGAATTGGGACGCTTCGTAAGTCCTTACGATGAACCCCTCTCTAAAAAGGTGGTGGGAGTCCGCCTACCTCAAAGCATTTATGAGCGCTTGCAGCAGTTGGCGTTACAACAGTCCAAGAGTCCCGGCGAGATTCTGAGAGAGTTTGCCGTTACCGTGTTAACACAGGAGGGGAGCCAGCCTCAATACATTTCGGAAGACACCTTGAAACAGACCCGCGATCGAGTTCTCTCTAGGCTGCGATTGGGCAAACAGAGTCAGGGCGCTAAGGCGATCAATCAATTTATTAAGGAACTGAGGGAGTAAGCTCCTGGCGTTGTGTTACTCGGCTAAAAATCCTGAAAATTGAGACAGTAAACCTCAGCTCCCGCTCTCAAAACTTGCAAACATCTGGAGGACTGACTGGGCAAGTTGGCTGTGCGATGGGATTGTCGTTGAGGTAAAGCCTAATCAGATTGGTAAGTTCAGTCAAAGGACTGGTTGAGTCGATGTGGGTATTATCCCCAGCTTCCCCCTGGTGGCGAGAGTTTTGATAACACTCTCCGTGTTAATGGGGATAAACTCATCGGTGTTAACATGGATCATATCCGCGTTAACACGGAAAATAGTTGCCGAGATGAAGATGAGGGATCAGCCCAAGGATGAGTTTGGACGCCTCTATTTTTACCTTTGAACGGGATGTTCGCCATAATGACAAACCTTAAAGGTAAAAACATGAAACGAAATATAAGTATCCGATTGGCTGTAGTTATCGCGGACAGAATGAATTATCAAAAAAAATGCAAACAATTTCTTGCTTATTCTTGGCTGATATTGCAGATTTTGAGTT